>JBEBJC010000316.1:0-8601 GCA_040080105.1 Myxococcota bacterium | reverse complement strand
TGTGTATAAGAGACAGCGTCGCTCCCCTGCCCCGACCCCGCCGCCGGCGGAGCGCGTCGAGGACCGGGGCCCGGTGATCTCGACCGACGCGTTGTCCACCACCACCGCCCTGACCGACGCTCCGCTCGACCGCTCCCTGCACCTGCGCACCCTGCTCGCCGAGCACGCGCGGAACCCGGTGGCGGTGGCGCGGTACGAGCGGGACCTGCGGGTGATGGCGCAGCTCGACCACCCCGGCGTGCCGTCGGTGATCGCGCGGCATGGCGAAGGCGCGTACACGCTGCGCGCGCACGACGGTCGCCCCCTGTCGTCGGTGATCGCCGAGGTCCGCGCCTCGTTCGAGGCCAAGCGACCGGTGCCTGCGTCGCTCCAGCCGATCGTGCTGCTCGAGCGGTTCGCCCGGGCGTGTGAGGTCGTGGCGTACGCTCACTCCCGCGGCCTCGTCCACCGGGACCTGAACCCGCAGAACCTGTTGTTCGGCGGTCACGGCGGGGTGTGGATCGTCGGGTGGGGCTCGTCTCGCGCGTTCGGCCCGCCGGCCCCCGAGCCCGTCCACCTCGACCCGCTGGACGAGGACGCGCGCACGCAGACCGGCACGCCCGGCTATTGCTCCCCCGAGCAGGCCAACGGGCGCACCGCCGATCTCGACGCGCGCAGCGACGTGTACTCGCTCGGGCTGCTGCTGTTCGAGCTGTTGACCCTCCGACCCGCGGTGACGGGCGCGTCCCCGTCGGTCCGGCTGACCCGGCAGCAGGCGGCGCAGATCGACC
Organism: Myxococcota bacterium; assembly: GCA_040080105.1. Taxonomy (GTDB): domain Bacteria; phylum Myxococcota_A; class UBA796; order UBA796; genus JACKER01. The sequence goes on along the minus strand of JBEBJC010000316.1, from coordinate 7,831 downwards.
CGGTGGTGCACTTCTACCGGCAGCCGATCGAGCCGCCGTTTCACGCGATCCTGGCGACCGCCCTCGCGGTGCACCCCGCCGATCGGTACGCCTCGCCGTCGACCCTGGCCGAGGACGTGCGACGCGCGATCCGCGGCGCGCCGCTCACTGGCCGCCGCGAAGGCCCGGGGTTGATCGTCGGCCGGTTGTACGGTCGCCACCCCGCGGTGGTCACGATCGTGATGACATCCCTGTTCGTGGCGTGGGCCGCGACCGCCGCGGCGCTGGTGACCGGGCTCACGGTGCGGTGAGCGGGCTCACCACGGTCACCGCGCGCCCCACCACCACCTCGACCTCGACCGCCCCGGGCGGCGGGCGGTACAGCCGCCCGACGCCAGTGCCCACGACCGCCCCGTCCGAATCGAGCGCGGTCCACTCGCGCAGGGGCTCCCCCTCGTCCCACCCTTCGGCGGGCGCCTCCAGGACGGCGCCGCGCTGCACGACCGACGCAGCGAACGACGGGACGGGCCGCGGGGCGACTCGGGCACCCGCGAACGTCGACGGGTAGAACGCGGGGTCCAGCGCCGTGTCACGCCAGTCGCAGTGGATGTGGGCCTCGTACACCCCCACGTAGTCGGCCCCGTGCGCCGCGCAGGCGTCGGCGAGCTCGTCGAGGGTCGCGTCGACCGGGTCGAGATCCACCCCGTCGCCGTACATGTGGCGCGACCAGGTCGCCCCCCCGAGGCCGGCGTTGTAGTCGGGCGACCGGTACCCCGAGTTCACCACCAGCGCGCCGAGCTCGTCGCGCAGATCCTGCACGACCTCGACCGCGTGCACCTGGACCACCCCGTACGGTCCCTTGTACGCAGCCGCGAACTCGTCGAGGGTGAAGTTGGGCGCGATCTGGGCGTACGGGTCGACCGACTCGAGATCGAGGTACCGCGAGGGCGCTGCGTACTGCGCCGACCCGTCGAGCGGGGGCGGATACTCGTACTCGACCGGGAGCGGGTTCGGCTCGACCAACCCGAAGCACACGTCGTACGCGTACGAAGGACCTGGGTAGCACACCGTGTCGGCGACGGCGCCGGTGTCGGACCCGGGCGAGGTCGTGGAGGTGCTGGTCGGGTCGGTGGTGGAGCTCGGCTCGGACGTGGAGGTCCCGCTGGTCCCGTTGGTCCCGCTGGTCCCGCTGGTCCCGTCGGTCTCGGACGTCGAGGTGCTGTCGGTCGAGGTGCCGCTGGTCGACTCGTCACTCGCCTCTGCCACCAGGCCGTTCGGCGCGACCCGGAGCGCCCCGGGCGACTGACACGCGAGCACGAACCACATGGTGCCTCCGAGCGGCCCCAGGGTACCGCAGTCAGCGGTGGGCGTCTCGGAGCAAGCTGTCGAACGGCACGCGGACCGCGAGCTCGACCGCGTCGACGGTCCGACGGAGCACCACCACCGCCGCCCCCATCGTCGGCAGGCCGATCAGCGGGAACGACCACCCGGTGTACCGTCCGAGCTCCGCGGCGAACGCGTCGGTGCCCGATCCGCTGTGCACCAGCGCGGTCGCCAGCGCGAAGTTGGCGATCCCCGACGCTGCCGTGACCGCGCCGAGCCACAACGTCGCTCGCCGGATCGCGCGGTCGTACGCCGGCCGATCGCCAGCCTCCACCGCCGCGCGGGTGCGCGCCGGATCGAGGATCCGCGCGAGCACCAACCCCACCAGCGGGGTGTCGGTCGCGGCGGTTCCCGCGATCACGGCGCCCATCCCCGCCGGCACCGCCGCCTCCTTCAGCGCGAACCAGCGGGGCTCGAGGTCGAACAGGCCGATCACGCCGGTGAGCAGCACGCTCGCCAACGCGAACAGCGCCAGCCCGGACGGGCGGCCCTCTCGCGCCATGGAGACCAGCGCGAACCCGACGGGCGCCACCAGAGCGACCCCGAGGGCCACACTCGGCGACAGCCAGGTGGTCCCGAACGTGAGCACCACCACCGGCGCGACCACCGTGCACCCGATCTCGAGCCACGCCCACCGCGAGTCGTTCATGGGGCCGCCTATCGCTCCCGCGCGAGCCCCGCATTCGGGGTTGACGCCCGCGATCCGTCCGGGTACAAGGTCCGTGCTGTAAGCCCCGCCCACCTTTGTGGGTCGGGGCTTTTCAGTTCCTTGGGGGTCCTCCGATGTCGCTCACCGAGAAGTTCGCTGCCGCGCAGGAGCGGGCGAAGTCCCTGACCCGTCGCCCCTCGAACGACGAACTGCTCGAGCTGTACGCCCTGTACAAGCAGGGCACGGCCGGAGACGTGACCGGCTCGCGCCCCGGGATGTTCGACCTCAAGGGGCGGGCCAAGTACGACGCGTGGGCCGGCAAGAAGGGCTGGACCGGGGACCGCGCTCAGCAGGCGTACGTCGATCTGGTCGAGCGGCTCGCCCGCGGCTGATCAGGGCGCGTAGCCCACGGTCAACCACGCGCGCCCCGGAGGCTGCGGCACGGTCGACGCCTGCAGCACCTCGGACACGCACCGGTCGACCTCGCGATCCGCCGAGCGGACAGCCCGGACCTTGGTGATCGCGCCGGTGTCGCCGACCACCAGACGATAGTGCCCTTCCCCCGTTCGTTCGCTGCGGGTGAAGCAGTGCGCGAGGGTCCCCCGGGCGGCCATCAGTCCCCGCTGCAGCTCCAGCTGAGGCTCCCCGCCGCGGGCGGTGGCGGCGACGTCAGCCAGCGGCACGTTCAGCGTGGTGACTTGGTGGTAGATCTCCTCCGGCACCGCGAACGACACCGGCGTACAGCTCGTGTCGGTCTCGGCTCGTGCGGGAACGCCCAGGTTCGCCGCCAGGCGGCTCGCGTAGTCGTGCGCCAACAAGCACGGCGCGACCATCAGCTTCAGGTCGCCTTCCGGAGTCCGCAGCCACACCTGGAGCTGGCCCGGCGGACCCGCGGACTCCACCACCGCCTGGGCGGACGCGATCGGCAACTCGAGCGCCTGCTCTGCCCCGTACGAGGCGCGTATACACCCGCAAGCGCTGTCGCGTAGGGTGGAGACCGGGGGGCGGCCGAGCGCGTTGGCGTCGTCCAGGGTCAGGGTCCCTGCGATCGCAGGCAACGTCCACCAAAGCGTCACCATCGCTCCTCCGTCGTCGTGTCCGTGAGTCCGTCGCCCCACTCGTTAACCGCCGCTCGTCACGGATCGTCGCGAACGGCATGAACCCGATCCATCTGTTTGCAAACTACGTGCACCGAGTGTACAACTATGTGCATCGACGAGGTGGCCGATGGAGCTCACGGCAGACGCAGAGAAGGACCTGGCGCGGCGGATCATCCGCGCCGAGCACCGCGCCCGGAAGGAGGTCCGCGACCTCCCTGCAGTCCGTGAGGTGCTCCAACGGCGAGCCAAGGGGTCGGAGCGCACCCGCGCAGGCTCGGTGGATCGCCTCGAGCACGCGATCGACGAGGTGCTCGCCGGCAAGCCCGACCCGTCGGCACGCGAGCGGGCGCTCACGGCGCGCGCGTCGCTGCGAGAGGCGCACACGCTCCGCTGGCAGCTCGCGATGTCCGGCGTGCGGATCGCCCAGGGTGAAGCCCGCAAGCTCCGCGGCGCGAACCTCGATCCCGCCGACCTGACCCAGGAGGGGTTCATCGGGCTGCTGCGCGCAGCCAGCCGGTTCGATCCCGACCGCGACATCCGGTTCGGGACCTACGCCCGGTGGTGGGTGCGGGCGCAGATGACCCGCGCGATCGATCTACACGGGCGGATGGTCCGCCTGCCGGGGTGCGCGGTCGAGCAGCTGCGCAACCTGCGAAAGGTGATGACCGAGGTCGACGCCACCGGGGAGGTGGTGGATCTCGCGGTGATGGCCGCGCGCGCGGGGATCGACGCCGAGCGGGCCGCGGTGCTGCTCGCCCAGGCCGGGCACCTGTCGCTCGACGAGACCCCCGAAGGGGACGAGGACGGTCGCACGCTCGGCTCGATCCTCGCCGACCCGGACGGGGTCGATCCGTTCGCGCAGGTGCAGCTGGGCCAGGAGGTGTCGGCGATGCTCGAGCTGATGGAGGATCAGCTCGACCAGCGGCAGCGCCACGTACTGTTCCAGCGGTTCGGCCTCCAAGACGGCGTGTTCCACTCGCTGACCGACATCGGCCGCCAGCTCGGCCTGTCGCGCGAGCGGGTGCGCCAGCTCGAGCGCGACGCGCTGAAGGCGCTGCGCGAGGCGATGGCTGCGCGTCCCGCGGACGAGTGAGTTCCGCAGGACGGAGTCCGAGGACCGACAATTCCGCAGGACGGAGTCCGAGGACCGACAATTGCCTCCGCTCCGAAGCCCCGCAGGGCTCGCTCCGTCCGAGCCCTACATCGAGGGCTTGCGGTCGGTCGACTCCTCCGCGGGCTGGGTCTGCGGCAGCGCGGTGAGATCGGGCTTCTGGAACTTCTTGTCGCGCATGTAGATGTACAGCACCGCCATCGAGTCGACGTCTTTGCCCGATGTGTTGTTGTAGTACGAGGTCAGCTCGTACTGGTGCGACTTGTACAGCGGCATCCCCTCGACGCTCTCGAAGTGGTCGATCGACACGATCCCGACCTTGTCCGGGGTCGGTACGACCTTCGCTTCGAACAGGATCTTGTTCGCCGTCAGGTCTTTCAACACGAGCCGCTCCGCGAACGGGTGCAGGTGCACCGCGATGTAGTGGGCGGTCGTGTCGTACGGGAGGTTCAGGAACCGGGTCACGTTGGTGACGTTGACCTCGGGGCCAGGTGGCACCAACCAGTGGGCGGTGAACTGCTGGCCGAGGGTGTCGTCGTCGGCGTCGCCGGCGACCGCGGGCGCCCCCACCGAGCAGCCGGCCCCCTGGGCCTCCATCGAGTCGACCTCCTCCTCGGTGAACCCGTAGTGGCGGGCCTCGCCGAGGGCCTTGAACCCCTCCGCAGCGCCCTGGAACAGGGGCACCATCTCGGCGGTGACCTCGGCGTCGCGCACGAAGAAGATGTCGACCTTGTGCCGCACCTCGAGGCCCTTCGGGTCTTCGAGGTTCAGGTTCAACACCTGGGTGGCGAGGGAGATGGGCAGCTCACTCGTGACCGGGATGCCCATCCCCTCGGGGAAGTGGATGTCCTGCTGCCCTTGCGACAGGGTGAACACCCGCCCCGAAACCGGCGGCGCGGTGGGGAACCGCCCGTAGTAGTCCTTGGCGTCGAAGTCCAGGTTGGCGTGGCACATGAACTCTTGCGACATCGTGTCCGAAGACTTTGCGTCGACCACGGTGGTCTTGTACCCGACGATCCACAACAGCTCGGGCTTGTCGGAGTCGAGCAACACCACGTCGTCGAAGCCGTACGGCCCCCGCATCGACGAGTACATCTTGTCGATCTTGTACGGCTTGCTCAGGATGGTCTTGGTGTAGACCTTCGCCGCTGGAACGGTCGCTGCGTCCGCGCTCGGCGTGGACGGATCTCCCGACGCACACGCCAGCCACCCACCGACCCACGAGATCGCGATGCCCATGTCACGCCTCCGCGCGACCGTTAAGTATCCGCGTCTCGCCCGCCGGACGAGGCGCACCCCGACAACCGCGAGGGAAACGTGATCGGTTCGCCTGGCCTGACCCGGGTGCGCACGGACCACCTGGTCGAGCTGGTGCGCGCGGTGCACCGCGGCACGCTCCGTTGCCCGTTCCAGCGGGTAGACCTGGCGACCGCAGGGTTCCTGGCGATCGCCGACAACCTCGAGCACCTGCGCGGCCTCGACGCCCGCGGCGTGCTCGCGGTCGTCACCGCGGTGCTCGCCGAGCGGGCGCGGGGCGGGCCTACTGGACCGACGCCTTCTTGATGGCGTCGAGCTTGTCGAACTGCTTCTCGAGGTACGCGTTCCCGCGCTCCTGGATCCGCCCCTGGTCAGGACCGCGGCCGCGCGGAGCGCCCTCGCCGTAGCCGTCGTGCAACGCCTTCACGACCTCGATCCCCTCCACCACCTCGGCGAACGGCGCGAAGCCTCGGCTGTCGAGGCTCCCGCTGTTGTCGACCAGGTTGATGAACAGCTGGGTGGTGCGGGTGTTCGGCCCTCGGGTGGCGAACGACAGGCGGCCGGTCAGGTTCTTCTCCTTGACCGGGTCGTCCGGGATGCTCGCCTCCTTCCACTTCTCCGACACCGCGGGGTACCCGCTGATCCCGAACTGCGCCATGAAGCCGTTGATGACGCGGAAGAACTTGCACTGGTCGTAGAAGCCCATCTTGACCAGGTTGTAGAACCGATCGGCGCCGTTCGGCGCCCAGTCGCGATGCACCAGCACCACGAAGTCGCCTTTCGTGGTCTCGAACTTCACCTTGTACTCGGCGGGCGCCTGCTCGGTGGACAGCGAAGGGTCGAGCAACGCCGGGTTCGCGCCCTCGGGCAGCGTCCACGCGTCCGGCTCGGCCGGCGCGGGCGCCGGGGCGGGTGCCGGGGCGGCGGGCGCCGGCTCCGGCTCCGGCTTCTGCTCGGCACCGTTGCAACCGGCGATCATGGCGGCGAGCGCCAACGCCGCGAACCACTTCCGCATCGTTTCCTCCTTGGGACGGGCCCCTTAACACGCGGGGCGGGTCCGCCCGCGACGGCGCAGCCAGCCCGAGGTGTCGGCGTGGCCGAACAGGAGGAACGCGGCTACGTCTCACGACACGGAGTCGACCATGCACCTGGGAGCACTGCCGCCGGCGTTCGCGGGCCTCGAATCGAGCGACGCACAGGAGGCCGCGTCGTTCCTCGAGTTGTTCACGCTCGATGCGGGCGAACCGCTGATGGAGCAGGGCGAAGAAGACTACACGCTGGCGTTCCTGGTGCAGGGCGCGGTGTCGATCCTCGATCACGGGGTTCGGATCGGCGGCGCCGGAGCCCGAGACATGATCGGCGAGGTCGAGCTGTTCGGCCAGGTGCCGCGGACCGCCACCGTCGTGGCCAGCTCGCCCACCCAGATGCAGGTGCTGGCCTACGAGGCGTGGGTCGAGCTGTGTGACCGCGGCAACCCCGCGGTGTTCAACATCGAGCGCCACGCCCACCGCCGGATCGGCGACCGCCTGCGGGCGCTGTCGGAGGGGATCGCCGAGCGCGCGACGGGTGTCCCGATGCCCGCCCCTCCCGCGTCCGGACTGCTCGATCGACTCTCTGGGCTGTTCGCTGGTCGAAGCCCGACCGTCGATGTGGCGGCGGCGCTCGGGCGATCGCCGCTGTTCGGCGGGATCGACCCCGCGGTGATCGCCCAGATCGCCCCTTCGTTCCACGCCGAGCGGGTCCCGGCTCGCACCGAGATCTGTCGGCAGGGCGAGCTCGGGGAGCGCGCGTTCGTGCTCGCCGAGGGTGAGGTCGACGTGGTGGTCGCCACCGGCCCCGACGCGATCGAACCGATCGCGTCCCTGTCCGCGGGGGCCACCTTCGGCGACGCGCTGCTCGCCCAACACGCGCCGCGCCACGTGAGCTGCGTCGCGCACACCGACTCGGTGCTGCTGAGCATCGACCGGATCGCCTACGGCGCGCTGTTCTCGAGTGACGATCCGGTAGGCTCGGCGTTCCGCCAGGGGATGATCCGGGGCCTGGTCGCCCAGCTCATCGCGAGCCAGGCTCGGTTCCTGGAGCTCGAGCGAGCGGCAGCGAACCAGACCGAGCGGGTGCTGCGCGGCACGCCGGTGTCCACCGTGTGGCGGGACTGAGACCTCGGCGCTAGCCGCCGCCGGCCGCTGCGAGCAGCTGGTCGATCTTCGACAACAACCGCGGGAAGTCGATCGGCTTGGTCTCGTAGTCGTCGCACCCTGCAGCGAGGGCCTTCTCACGGTCCCCCACCATGGCGTGCGCCGTGAGGGCGATGATCGGGATCCGGTTGGTGGCCGGCTGCGCCATCAGGCGCCC
>JBEBJC010001429.1:0-1772 GCA_040080105.1 Myxococcota bacterium | reverse complement strand
GCCAGAGCTGCGGGCGCTGGTGCGCGCGGCGGAGCTGCGGCTCGCCGCGGGCGCGTTCGACGAGGTGGTGTCGATCGCGACCCAGTTCGCGGCGAGGGTCGAGCGGATCCACGCCGACCCTGGGGCGCTCGACGGGGTGCGGTTCACGATGGGGCTGGTCGAGGGCGAGGCGCTGCTCGGGCGCGGCAACCCGGGCTCGGCGGTCGGCCCGCTCACCGAGGCCCTCGGCCTGGTGAACGCGGTGTCGCCGGACTCGGCCGGTCGGGTCCGGTGGGCGCTGGTCCGCGCGTGTATGGGCGATGGCGACCTCGAGCGGGCGGCCGACCTCGTGTGCGACGTGCTCGTCGACTATCGCCGGGGCGACCCGGAGTTCGACGAGGCGCTGCTGGTGGGCGGTCGGCTCGCGTACGACCTCGGGGACCTCGAGCTCGCCGAGGCGCGGTTCACCGTGGCGTCCGACGATCTGCGCGGCCGGTCCGCCGAGGGGGAGGCGCGCGCCCGGCACGGCCAGGCCCTGGTGCTCGCGGCCCGGTCCCAGCTGCGGCCCGCGCTCCGCCTGCTGTCCGACGCGCTCGCGCTGCTCGGGGGCGAGAGCGCGCCCGAGGTGGTCGCGCCGATCCTGTCCGACGCGATCAAGCTCGAGTGCGCGCTCGGCCGGTACAGCGTGGCGATCGGTCACGCCGAGGTGCTGCTGGACTGGACGGTCGATCGCCCGGTCGACCGCGCGCTGGCGTCGGCGTTGCTCGGGGAGGCGCGGGCCGCGGTCGGCTCGAACCCGTCCGCGCTGAAGGCGGCGACCGCGGCGGCGGAGGCGTGCGGCAAGCTCGGCAAGGGCCTCGCGACCGACGCCAAGCTCCGCACCGCCCGGCTGCTGTGTGACCTCGGGCGGATCAAGTCGGCGAGGGCGCTGCTCGACGCGATGGGCCCGCTGCCCGAGTCGGTGATGACCGATCCCGCGGGTCAGCAGCTCGCGCTGCGCGCGCGGGTCGGGGCGACCCAAGACGCGGAGTCGGCGCGGCAGCTCGCGTCGACCGCGATCGCGCGGCGGGGGCCGCTGGTGCCGCTCGCCGCGGTGGCGCTGCGGCTCGACGCGGCGCGGGCGCTGCTCGACAGCGGGAACCCGCTGCCGGCGCGGGCCGCGGCGAAGCGGGGGTTGAAGGCGGTGCCGGGCGCCGATCCGAAGGGCGTGCGGCTGGCGCTGCTGGTGTTGCTGCACGAGACCGGCCCGGACGACACGCAGGTGGTGGAGGCGATGAGCCGCACGGCGCAGCGGGTGGCGGGGGAGCTCACCAAGGCCGACGCTGCGAGCTTCCGCGCCCGGTCGAACCTGGCCACGGCGTTCGAGGTGCAGCTGGCGGTGGGTCCGGACCCGGAGACGCGGCCGCTCGCGGTGCCCGAGGTGCCGCGGTAGCTCGGGCCGTCGACCTGCGACGCTGGCGGCGGGCCGGCTCGCGGGATCGTCACCGTCAGCCGCAGTCGCCCCACCCGAGCGTCGGCACGTCGAACTTCTGCACGTACTCCTTGGCCCAGCTCTTGGTTCCGGTACCCACACACTGCAGCTTCACCCAGCCTTCGATCTCGACCATGAGCGCAGCGAGGTCGGTCCCGGGCGGCAGGGTTGCAGCCGCGTGGGTCGGCCCGCCGGTGCGCCCTTTGCCCTCCAGCTGGAGGTCCTCCAGGGGGATGGAGGCGAGCGGCGCCAGGGTGGTGGTGTCGATCACCGAGACCGATCCGTAGACCCGGCCTCGGATCCCACCGCCGAGGTACAGGCT
>JBEBJC010001428.1:0-1774 GCA_040080105.1 Myxococcota bacterium | reverse complement strand
CAGGAGTAACGGAAGAACCAGAACAACGAGTCGACGACAACTACAACCCTTGGGGAGTTCTAGTTGTCGCCGTGGGGAGAAGTAGTTGACGCCGAGCACGGCCCGCTCCCGTGGAGCGATGCGGCACTCGTACCGGCTCCTCGCGCTCGTCGATCGGCATGGCGCGGTGCTGGTGAACAGGCGTGCCGTCGCGCGCTGGAGGTCGGCGTTGTCGAGGTGGTTCGAGTCGATCTCATGCTGGCGCCACCGCCGCCGACGCGAGCGTGTTCCGGGCGGGGTGGGCGCTGCCGAAGCGTGAGCGGTCGGCGGATCTGTGTCGGCTACTGAGGCAGCTGAAGCTCGGCAAGCTCCTGGCCACGCTGCCCGAGCGGCTCCGTCAGCACGTGACAGCGGGATGGACCCGGAGGACGTGCTGCTGATGGAGCTGTCGGACGAGGTGAGCGGCGCGCGAACCAGCGGTTCACGGTGAGGGCTGTCAAGGGGCGGCCCATGTGACCGCAGCGGGGCGGCAGAGGTGATCCTCCGATGGCGACGATCCGGCCCGCCCTGACCCGTCGATCGAGCCCCGGATCCACACCGACCTGAGGACGGCAGACCTGACCGCCGTCCTGATCCAGTCGGCTCTCCAGCCCATTGACCTTCGAGGAGGGCCACCCGCCTGTGCCAGGGTGGACCCTGGGGATCCTGTAGGAAGCCCTTGGGGGTGGGCTACCCGCGACACGGTGCTCGCGCCGCCGATCCCGATCGGCGGGTTGTCCAAGGGTTGGGGGCAAGCCGAGGTCCGGCTCGCCCGCAGACGAGGGTCCGTGGCTCGTCCCCATCCCGGTACCGTCCCCAGCGGCGCTCCCGGTCGCCGGCCGATGCCGACCGCCGGCACCTCCCACGTGGCGGATCCCTGGCTACCCACCGCGCGCCTCGCGGACCGCTGCCGTCCCGCCGCACCACGAACCGGGGATCGCCCTCCGGCACCCGCGCCACGAACGGGGGACCACCCGCCGGGTCTCTGTAATGGGCGAGGTACCGGATCGTGACGGGGGCGGCAGACCTGATCGCCCCGAGGGCGGCAGACCTGACCGGGGTCAGGGCCGGCCCCTCGATGCGTAGGCCGGGCTCGATGCGCTGGTCCAGATAGCGAGACACGTGTTGCTCGAAGTCCCGAACCGGCGAGCGACCTCGCGCTGCGAGACGCCGTCGGCGAGAATCGAGCGCGAGTACCTGAACGTCGGCCACCTTCAGCATCTCCTCCCCGGCCTTCAGCGCTTCTTTGGCGAACAGCCGATAGCCGGGATCTGGGTTGCTGGAGGTGGCTCCGCTTCCGATGGCCGCGTGGCTCAGTTCCAGGTGGCCGCGCCCGACAACACGGCGGACACATCGTTCTCGTGCATAGGTCCCCTTCGCTCCGAGGGATACCCGCTCTCGCGGTCGGCCGCGGAGATCGGAGGCGGGAGAAGAAGGTCTCTCTGCGTGCTCGGCCCTACGTGCGCGAGACCTCCGCCGCCGCCCTGTTGAAGACGCGATCGCGGTGCACCGCGCGCCTCGGCCCCGGGCCGAGTCCTCGTACGAGGTCGCGCTGGTCCTCACTTCGACGCTCACCAGAAACGGCCGGGGTGTGCTCGCCAGAACCGGCCACCCGCTACGAGCGCGCGTGCCGGGGCTCACCTGGCGTGATACGCGGCATTCCTCGGAAGCGCACCCCCCAACCGACGGGTGACCCCGAGTTGCCGCGCGCCAATTTCTCGGGAAACATAGGTTGGACCGTTCGCCGGTAACCCAG
>JBEBJC010001427.1:0-1775 GCA_040080105.1 Myxococcota bacterium | reverse complement strand
GTTGGGTGGCGCCGCCGCTGCCGCCCGAGCGCCCCCCGGTGGAGCTCGCGGCGGGGCTGCGGGGCGACGTGGTGGCCGAGGTCGTGGGCCTCGGGGGGCTCGGGTCCTCCGGCTACGGCCGCGGCGGCGGCCCGTTCGGCGCGCTCGGCGAGTACGCCCGCGCCGAGGTCGCGACCGGGGAGCCGGTGGTGCTCGGGTCGATCGACCGGAACCTGATCCAGCGGGTGATCCGCCGGTACCTGAACCAGATCCGGTACTGCTACGAGCGCGAGCTCACGCGGAGCCCCGGGCTGCAGGGCAAGGTCGTCGTGCGGTTCGTGATCGCGGCGAACGGCGCCGTCGCGGCGTCCGAGGTCCGGACGTCGACGTTGGGCTCGCCCGAGGTCGAGGCGTGCGTGGCCGGCCGGTTCCTGCGGATGGAGTTCGCGCCGATCCCGGGCGGCGGGCAGGTGGTGGTGAACTACCCGTTCGTGTTCGCGAACCCGTCGGGTGACGCCGCCGGGGGGTTCGAGGAGGTGCGCGAGTACGCCGCCCCCGACTACCGCGGGGCCCCGCCGCCCGCGGTGCGCTCCGACTTCCGCTCGACGGTGGCGTGGGCGCCGCGGGTCCGGACCTCGGTCGACGGGCCCGTGCCGGTGCGGGTCGTCACCAGCGACGCGGTGACCACGTTCCGCGTCACCGCCGAGGGCCTCGCCGGCGCCGCCGTCGGCCGGACCGAGGTCGAGCTCGCGTCCACCCGGCCGTTCTCGCTCGACGTGCCGCTGCCGGTGGAGGTGTCGTTCGGGGACCGGCTGCTGGTCCCGGTCCGCCTGACGAACACCCGCGGTGACGCGCTCGACGTCGAGCTGCTCGCGTCGTTCGGGGCGCCGCTCGCGGCCGAGGACGGGACCGGCGCGCAGCAGCTCCACCTCGCGCCGCGCGAGCGGGCGACCACGTGGATCCCGGTGGAGGTGCCCGCCGTGCGGGGCGCGGCGTCGGTGTCGGTGACCGCGTCGGCGGGCGGCCTGTCCGACGGGATCGAGCGGACGCTGACCGTGGCCCCGCGCGGGTTCCCGGCGGGGTGGACCGCGAGCGGCGCGCTCGACGACCGGGCGTCCGAGCGGTTCACCGTCGACGGTGCGCTCCCGGGCAGCGTGTCGGCCGAGCTCGTGCTGTACCCGTCGCGGCTGTCCGAGCTCGCCGACGGCGTGGCGGCGATGCTCGCGATGCCGCACGGGTGCTTCGAGCAGACCTCGTCCACCAACTACCCGAACGTGCTCGCGCTGCAGCTGCTGACCAAGGAAGGGCGGGGAGCGGCCCTGGCGCGGACCCACGCCGACGCGCTCGCCGCGGGGTACCGCCAGCTCACCGGGTACCAGGTGGCGCGCGGCGGGTTCGAGACGTTCGGCGACGGGCCCGGAAAGGAGGCGTTGTCGGCGTTCGGGCTGCTCCAGTTCCACGACATGGCGCAGGTGTTCCCGAACGTCGACCCGCAGATGGTCGCGCGCGACGTGGCGTTCCTGCTCGCCGCCCGCGACGGGCGCGGCGGGTACACCGCCACCGGGAGCTCGTCGCACGCGTACGGCAGCGCCCCGGCCGACCTGAACGACGCGTACATCACCTACGCGCTCGCCCGCACCGGCCACCTCGACGCCGGCGCCCCCGAGGTGCGGCGCCAGGCGGCGCTCGCCCGCACCGCCACCGACCCGTACCGCCTCGCGCTCGCGGTGCTCACGCTCGCCGCGGTCGACCCGGAGCGGGGCGGGGACGCCGCCGACCGGCTGGCGGAGTTCCAA
>JBEBJC010001426.1:0-1775 GCA_040080105.1 Myxococcota bacterium | reverse complement strand
GCCGCAGACAGCACCGCGCCGGACGGGTGGTTCCACGACCGGTGCGACGAGTCGGTGCGGCTGCACGACCTGGCGGGGTTCACGGTGATCGAGCTCGCGGCGGTGGACTGCGCCCCGTGCCAGGGGATGGCGTCGGAGGAGGCAGCGTTCGAGGCACAGCTCGGTGAGCTCGACGTCCAGGTGGTCACCCTGCTGGTGCCGTCCCTGTCCGACGTGTTCGCGCAGGCCGACGCGGAGACGCTCGAGGCCTGGTCCGACACGTTCTCGCTCGACGGCCCGGTGCTGGCGGACCGCGGCTGGGGCTACGCCGTTTCGGTCGGGGCGTGGGGCGAGCTCGCGTACCCGGCGTGGTTCGTGGTGGACCCGGCGGGGAGGCTCGTGGGGATGGGCCAGGGGTACACGAGCTGGGACGCGGTGGCGCAGGTGGTTCGGGGCGGCTGACTGGGGTCAGACCTTCTTCAGGAACTCGGTCTTGAGGTAGATCGCGGTCCCGTTGACCCGGCCCTCGATGTGGGTGGGGTCGTCGCCCAGGCGGATCCCCTTCACCAGCGTTCCGCGCTTCGCGGTGAACCCGGCCCCCTTCACGTCGAGGTCCTTGATCAGGGTCACCGAGTCGCCGTCGGCGAGCGGCGCCCCGTTGCTGTCGACCACCCGCACGACGTCGTCAGCGGCCTCGGCGCCCGCGAGCCCCGATCGCGCCCACTCCGCCGTCTCGTCGTCGAGGTACACCTGATCGAGCAGATCTCGGGCCCACCCGGCGTCGATCCGGTGGAGCTGACGCCACGCGGCGACCTGGACCGCCGGCACCTCGCTCCACACCGCCTCGCGCAGGCAGAACCAGCGGTTCGGGTCGACCACGCTGTCCGCGAGGGCCGCCGCGCAGGCCCCGCACACGAGCGCCGCCCGCTCCGGGCCGGCGCCCACCGCGAGCACTTCGCCCGCCTCTGCCGCCCCGCACAGCTCACACGCGCCGCCGGAGCGGGCCCTCAACAGCTCGAGCTCGGACACCGCGGACCTCCGACAAGCCGCCGCTCCCTATCCGCGGCTCACCGGCCCGGGTAGCGCGGCACGGTGATCCGCTCGATCTCTTCGAGCAACCGCCGGTACGACGCGAGCAGCGGCGGCGCGATCCGGTCCGGGGCCACACAGCCCGCCTCGTCCGGTCGGTGCAGGCAGTCCCTGAACTTACAGGGCAGCGGGCCGATCCCCGGGAAGTAGTCGCGCACGTCCTCCGCGCCGAGGCGGCCGGGCGCGAACGTGCGGATCCCGGGCGAGTCCACGATCCCGCCGCCGCTCGCGAGCGCGAACCACCGCGAGCCGGTGGTGGTGTGCCGCCCCTGGCCCCAGTACTCGGACAGGTGGCCGATCGCCCCGACGTCGACCCCGGGCAGCAGCGCCGCGACCAGGGAGGTCTTGCCGGTGCCGGAGTGGCCGACCAGCGTCCACGGCGCCTCGGTCGACGCGATCACCTCCCGCAGCGCGTCGATCCCCGACCCCTCGGTCGCCGACGTCCGCACCACCGGGACCTCGTCGCGCAGGGCGAGCTCGGCCTCGACGTCGTCGGGCACACCCTGATCGACCTTGTTCAGCACCACCCGCGCCTCGAGGCCGCCGAGGCTGGCCGCCACCAGGTACCGGTCGAGCAGCCCGGCGCGGAACGGGGGCTCGCGCGGCGAGGTGACGATCAGCACCCCGGCCAGGTTCGCCGCGAGCACCTGCTCCCTCCCCCGGTCGTCGGCGCGGACCAGGGCGGTGTCGCGCGGGCGCACCTCGAC
>JBEBJC010000315.1:0-8657 GCA_040080105.1 Myxococcota bacterium | reverse complement strand
CCAGTCTAGCTGTTCGTGGGCTTCGGCAGCTTCGGCAGCAGCCAGCCGAGGAACGCCTCCTCGGAGCGGGACTGAATCATCACCCGCCCCGGGCCGGTGAGCTCGCACACCAGACCCTCGCCGCCGAGCAGGGCGGACTTCCACCCTCCGGACTTC
The DNA here is from genome assembly GCA_040080105.1 of Myxococcota bacterium. Classification (GTDB taxonomy): domain Bacteria; phylum Myxococcota_A; class UBA796; order UBA796; genus JACKER01. Next base: position 8,501 of record JBEBJC010000315.1, on the reverse strand, counting down.
CGGAGTTGGAACTTCACCGACTCGTCGAACCCGACGATGTGCCCGGTGTCGACGATGTACTTCTGCCCCGGTGCGAGCTGGCGCTCCTCGATCGCGCCGTACGACGCGGCGAGGACGGTTCCCTGACCGCTCACCCGGAGCAGCAACATGCTCCCGCCGCCGAAGAACCCCTTCGCGCCGCCCCACGACGTGTCGCAGGTGACCCCGGCCTCACTGGCGACGAACGCGCCGGACTGGAGGAGGAACGCCCCACCGCCGACCTCGAGGGTCACCATGTCCCCCGGGAGCGACGGCGCCAGCGTGATCTCGCCGCCCTGCGCGGGTCCCTTCCAGGTGTTCTGGAAGAAGCTCTCGCCGCCGACCATCCGCTTCAGCCCGGAGAAGAACCCGCCCTCGGCCTTGGTCTCGGTGGTCAGGCCGTCGCTGTGGCTGACCATCGAGCCGGGCTCCACCCGGATCGATTCGTTCGGCCCGAGGGTGACGACGGCGAGCGCGAACGCGGGACGGTGCTTGATCTGGACTTCCACGGGTACCTCCGGAGGTTCGCGCCCAACAGAACGCGCCCGGGGCGCCAGGGCCACAACGAGGCCGCGGTCCTGGTACATCTCGATGCTGTGTTACCGGCGTCCGGCGCGTGAGGGTAGCCCGGAGGGGTGCCGGATGTGGTGGAGCGCGGTGGCCGGTGCGGCCACGTTGTCGGTGGGCCCCGGGCAGGTGTACACCCAGATCGCCGACGCGGTGGACGACGCCGTGGCGGGGGATCGGGTCGAGGTCGACCCCGGGGTGTACGACGAGCCGCAGGTCGACGTGGGGGCGGCGATCGAGATCGTCGGCACCGGCGGGTCTGCGGTCACCACCTGGCGCGTGACCACCGACTACGGGCTGCGGGTGCCCCCCGCAGGCGAGGCGATCGTGCGCGGGTTCACCGTGGTCCCGCCCGCGACCGGGCACGTCGCGTGGGTCGAAGGCGAGCTCGTCGCCGACGACTGGTCGCTGTCGGGCGCGTCGGCTTCACCGCTGTTCGTGGACGGCGGCTCGCTGGTGTTGTCGTGGAGCGCGCTCGACGCGAACGTCGGCGGGCACGTGTTCATGCTCGGAGGGTCGACCACCATCGTGGACTCGACGCTCACCGGCGGCGCGGCCAGCACCGGCGGGGCGATCTTCGCCGAGGGTGACCTCACGCTCGAGCGCGCGTGGCTCGAGGGGAACCACGCCGACTTCTACGGTGGGGCGGTGTTCCAGTCCGACGGGGCGTTCACCGCGGTCGACTCGAGCTTCGTCGGCAACGACGCGGACTCCGGGTTCGGCGGTGGCAACGGCGGCGCGGTGTACCTGGTGGGCCCGATCTCCGCGACGATCGACGGGTGCACGTTCGACGGGAACCGCGCCGACGGGAGCGGTGGCGCCCTGATGACCGGCGCCGACGCCTCCGGTGTGGTGTCCGGCTCGACGTTCGGTGTCAACGAGGCCAGCTACGGCGGCGCGGTGTACCTGGGCGGGACCAACGACTGGACGATCGACGGGAGCACGTTCGACGCCAATGTCGCGACCACCGGCAACGGGGGCGCGATTCGGCTGAACGTGGCGGGGGCGGCGGTGACGTTCGAGCTGTTCGGCTCGGCGTTCGTCGGCAACTCCGCCGCGGCGTACGGCGGCGCGCTGGCCGCGACCACCGTCGACGGTTCGGCGATCGGTGACCTCGTGTTGGCCGACCTGTCGTTCACCGGCAACCGAGCCGACGACGGCGGGGCGATGTCGATCGGGTCGGTGGCGGCGGTGGACCTCTCCCGGACCGAGCTGTGCGCGAACATCGCCGACAACGACGGGGGCGGGATCCGCGTCGCGGCCGCGGGCGCCGCTCGCAGCGTGTGGGCGAACCTGACCCTCGCGAACAACGTGGCGGCGGGTGCGGGCGGCGGGATGTGGTTCGACGAGGCCGCTCCGGCCACGGTGCGCGCCGCGGCGTTCCTCGGCAACACCGGCGGGCCGCTCGAAGGGGGAGCGCTCGCGGCGTCCGCGACCGAGGTCGCGGTCACCAGCACGCTGTTCGCGTACACCCTCGGCGGCGACGCGGTCGTGTCGGACGGGGCCCTGCCGCTGACCGTGGACTGGTCGGCGTTCTACGACAACCTGGCGCAGGACCTGCCGGTGGCCTCGGTCGGCGTCGGGGTGCTGCTCGGGGTCGACCCGGCGCTCGACGGGTACGGCGGCGCGTGTGGCGACCCGGTGGCGCCGGCGGCGGGCTCCCCGCTGATCGACGCAGGCGACCCGGCGTTCACCGATCCGGACGGGTCGCGCGCCGACATCGGTCCGAACCCGTTCGAAGGCGGCGGCGGCCCCGAGGACCTCGACGGTGACGGGGTGAGCGCGCCGTCCGACTGCGACGACGCCGACAGCGCGGTGTATCCGGGCGCGACCGAGGTGTGTGACGGAGCGGACCAGGACTGCGACGGGACCGTCGACGAGGACGCGGCGGACGCGCTCACCTTCACCCTCGACGCGGACCACGACGGGTACGGGGTCGACGCGGACCCGGTGACCGGCTGTGCGCCGCCACCCGACCACGTGGCCGCCGCCGGAGACTGCGACGACTCCGACGCGAGCGTGTTCCCCGGCGCGTCCGAGGTGTGTGACGGCGCGGACCAGGACTGCGACGGCGCGGTCGACGACGACCTCACCGACCCGTGGTGGCCCGACGCGGACGGCGACGGGTTCGGCGGGGCCGAGCAGGCCGGGTGCCCGACCGGGCCGTCCGCCGACGGCCCCGGCGACTGTGACGACGGCGACGCCGAGGTCCATCCCGGGGCACCGGACGCCCCAGGCGACGGGATCGACGCGGACTGTGACGGGCGGGACCCCACCGCCGACGGCGAAGACTCCGGCGCGGCGGAGGCCCCGAAGGGGTGCGGGTGCGCCGCGGCGGCGGGCGGGGGGTGGCTCCCGGCCGCTGGCCTCGCGCTGGCGCTGCGCCGTCGGCGTCAGTACGCGCAGATCACGCGGTAGTGGGGCTCGGCGGGGGGAACCACGAACGAGGTGTACCCCTCCGCCCGCCGGTCCCGCAGCCATTCCTGGTACTTCGACCCCGTGACCCCGGTCAACCCCCGGAGCTCGTCGCAGCGCGGCTCGGGCGCCGCCGGGTCGGCCCGCGCGGGCGCGATCGCGTGTAGGCCCACCGCGAACGCGAGGGCCATCAGGGCAACAACCAGAGCACGATCGGTCATCCGTCCTCCTCACCGCATTCGTACTCCGCGCAGTGTGCGGCGTCGAAACGGTTTTTGTCGACAACCTCGCGCCAGGAGGTGGACAGCCCTGGGCGGTGAGGCTACCGTCCTGGCATGTCGTTCGGCACCGTCTCGAACCGTTGGTGGTGGTGGCTCTCCATGGAGGTGGGCCCCGCCTAGGTTCGTTTGACCTGCCGCCCGTCTCCACCCACCGGGGAGACGGGCCGCGCGGTCCTCCACTCCTCGGGTCCACTCCGAGGAGCTCATGGACACCCCGTCGTTCGACCTGCCCGCCGACCTCGACACCCCGGTGTCGGCGTTCCTGAAGCTGGCCCCGCTGCGGCCCCGCACGCTGCTCGAGAGCGTGGAGGGGGGCGCGCGGGTCGGCCGGTACTCGTTCCTCGGGTTCGGCGACGCCGAGGAGGCCGTGCTCGACGGCGACCTCGTCCGCGGCGGCCGGATCGTCCCCGGCCCGCTGCCTTCGGCCCTGCGCCAGCTGTTCCGCGACGGGCGGTGGGTCGGGTTCACCGCGTACGACTTCGCCCGCCGGCTCGAGCGCCTGCCGTCGCTGGCGCGCCCGATCGGCGTGCCCGAGGGGGCGTGGGTCCGCACGTCCTGCACGCTGGTGTTCGACCACCTGACCCGCCGGGCCGCGCTGGTGTGCGACGGGCCCGAGCGGCTCGCGGTGCGGCGCGAGGTCGAGCGCCTGCTCGCGGGCCCGGTGCCGGCCACCCCGCGCGGCCGGTCGTCGGCGCCTCGCCCGAACCTCGACCGCGACGCGTTCCTCGACCGGGTCGCCACCGCGAAGCGCCACATCGCCGCCGGCGACGTGTTCCAGCTGGTGTTGTCGATCGCGTTCGACGGCCACACCGACTGCCCGCCGTTCGAGCTGTACCGGGCGCTGCGCCGGGCGAACCCGTCGCCGTACGCGTACTACGTCGAGGCCGGCGGGCGCTCGGTGATCGGCGCCTCCCCCGAAGCCCTGGTGACGCTCGACCGGGGGGTGGCCCGGCTGCGGCCGATCGCCGGGACCCGCCCCCGCGGCGCGACCCCGGCGGAGGACGACGCACACGAGGCGGAGCTGCTGGCCGACGCCAAGGAAGCGGCCGAGCACGTGATGCTGGTCGACCTCGCGCGCAACGACCTCGGCCGGGTCGCGGTCCCCGGCGGGGTGAGCGTCGACCCGTTCCGCGCGGTCGAGCGGTACAGCCACGTGATGCACCTCGTGTCGGGGGTGGCGGCGCCGGTTCGCCCGGGGGTGGACGCCGTCGACGTGCTGTTCGCGGCGTTCCCCGCCGGCACGGTCACCGGCGCCCCGAAGGTGCGCGCGATGGAGCTGATCGAGGCGCTCGAGCCCGAGCGTCGCGGGGTGTACGGGGGCACGGTCGGGTACGTCGACGGGCTCGATCGGCTCGACCAGGCGCTCGCGATCCGCACGCTGGTCGTGCGCGACGGCGCGTACCGGTACCAGGCGGGCGCGGGGGTGGTGGCCGACAGCGTGCCCGAACGCGAGCACGCCGAGATCCTGGCGAAGGCCGAGGCGATCGCCCACGTGCTGCGGGGGGACGCGCCCGCGGGCGTCCCGCGCGACCCGCGCCCGCCGGCCCCGCGGGTGCGCGCGCCCAAGGCGCCGACGGGCGCGCGGGTGCTGCTGGTCGACAACTACGACTCGTTCACCTACAACCTCGCCGCGGCGCTCGAGTCCCTCGGCGCCGGGGTCGACGTGCGGCGCAACGACGTGGTGGACCCCGACCAGGCGGAGGCGCTCCGCCCGACCCACGTGGTGTTCAGCCCCGGCCCGGGGCGCCCGGAGGACGCGGGCAACCTGCTGGCGCTGTTCGAGCGGATGGCCGGGCTCGCGCCGATCCTCGGGGTGTGCCTCGGCCACCAGGCGTTCGCCGCGGTGTTCGGCGGCCGGGTGCGACTCGCCCCGCGGGTGGCGCACGGCAAGGCCTCGCCGGTGTACCACGACCGGCGCGGGCTGTTCGCCGGGCTGCCGAACCCGCTGCCCGCCGGCCGGTACCACTCGCTGCTGGTCGACGACCGGGAGCTGCCGCCGTCGCTCGAGGTGAGCGCGTTCACCTCCGACGGCGAGGTGATGGGTCTGCGCCACCGCACGTTGCCGATCGACGGGGTCCAGTTCCACCCCGAGTCGGTGCTCACCCCGGACGGGCTGCGGCTGCTGGAGAACTTCCTCGCGCGCCCGTTCGTGGCCCGCCGCCCGGCCGACCCGGCCTCGGTGGGAGGTGTGCGGTGATCGAGCGGCTGCTGGAGCGGGCGCCGCTCACGTCGCCCGAGGTCGAGGGGGTGGTGGCGGGGTTGCTCGACCCGGGCGTGCCCGACGCACACAAGGCCGGGGTGCTGGTGGCGCTGCGGGCGCGGGGCGACGCGCCGGACGAGCTGCGGATGCTCGCGGACGAGATGCTCGCGCGCGCCGTGCCGGTCGAGCTCGGGGAGGTGCTCGACACCGCGGGCACCGGCGGCGACGGCTCGGGCTCGCTGAACTTCTCCACCGCCGCGGCGCTGGTGGCGGCGGCGTGTGGGGTGCCGGTGGCGAAGCACGGCAACCGCGCGGTGAGCTCGCAGTGTGGCTCGGCCGACGTGCTCGAGGCCCTCGGGATCCCGCTCGCGACCGACCCCGCGACCGCGCGCGACCAGCTCGCCCGGCACGGGTTCACCTTCCTGCTCGCGCCGGCGTTCCACCCGTCGACCCGCGCGCTCGGCCCGGCCCGGCGGGCGCTCGGGGTGCGCACGACGTTCAACCTGCTCGGGCCGCTCACCAACCCCGCCCGGCCCGCGTTCCAGCTGATCGGCGCGGCGACCCCGGCGGCGGCCGAGCGCCTCGCCGGCGCGGCCCGCGGGCACACGTGGGTGGTCCACGGCGCGCCCGGGTGGGACGAGGCCACGCCGGTCGGTCCGTTCCGGGTGTGGTCCGGCGGCGAGGTGCGTCAGCTCGACCCGCTCGACCTCGGCATCCCCCGGTGCTCGCCCGACGCGCTCTCCGGCGGCGCCCCGGTGGTGAACGCCGAGCGGCTGCGCGCGGTGTTCGACGGCGAGCGCGGCCCGGCCCGCGACACGACCGTGTTGAACGCCGCGCTCGCGCTGTCCCTCGCGCGCGGCGCGGCGCTGCCCGAAGCGGTGGCGGCGGCGAGCCGGGCGCTCGACGACGGCCGGACTCGTCGGCTCGTCGCCGCGCTGAGCGCGCCATGACCGGGCTCGAGCGGTTCGTGGACGCGTCGCGGGCGCGGGCGGCCGCGGTCGACCGGGCGGAGCTGCGGCGACGGCTGGCCGACGCCCCGCCGCCGCGCCCGTTGCCCGCGGGAGGCTTCACCTTGATCGCCGAGGTCAAGCCGCGCTCCCCGGACGGCCGCGCGCTCGGGGAGGCCTTCGGTGGAGCGGCCGGAGCGACGACTCAGCCCAGCGGAGCTGGGCTATCGTTCGGAGTGGAGGCCGCGGAGCCGAGGCCGTCGAATAGGGAGCCGGACGTGGAGCGCCGGGTCGACGCGTACCTGCGCGGCGGCGCGGGCGTCGTGTCGGTGCTGACCGAGCCGCGGTGGTTCGGCGGCGCGCTCGACGACCTGCGTCGAGCGGCGACCCGCCCGGTGCCCGTGCTGCGCAAGGACTTCGTGGTCGACGAGGTCCAGGTCGACGAGGCCCGCGCGGCCGGCGCCTCGGCGGTGCTGCTGATCGCGCGGATCGTCGACCGGGCCACCCTGGCGCGCTTGGTCGACCGGTGTGGCGCGCTCGGGATGGTCGCGGTGGTCGAGTGGTTCGACGCCGCGGACGCCGCCCGCAGCGCCGGGCTGCCCGCGACGTTCGCGGTGAACGCGCGCGACCTCGACACGCTCGGGGTCGACCCCGGGCGGTTCGCCGCGCTCGCGCCGCTCGGGCCGTCGATCGCCGCGTCGGGCCTGTCCACCCCCGACGACGTGCGGCGGGTGCGCGCGCTCGGGTACACGGCCGCGCTCGTGGGCTCGGCCCTGATGCGGGACGCCGATCCGGAGGCGCGGGTCCGCGCGCTGGTGGAGGCCGCGTGTACGTGAAGGTGTGCGGGCTCGTCCGGCCCGAAGACGTGCGGGCCGCGGTCGACGCGGGCGCACACGCGATCGGCCTGGTGTGTTGCCCGTCGCCGCGCCGGGTCACCGATCCGGCTCCGCTGCTCGCGCACGCGGTCGGGGTGGTGCGGGTCGCGGTGTTCCGCACGTGGGCCGGCGAGGACCTCGACGGGTTCGATGTCGTGCAGGCGTTCACCTTCGTGGGGCGGCCGCCGATCCCGGCGTTGCCCGCGCTCGCGGTGGTGGGCCCCGTGGCCGAGGCGCCGGTGCACCCCGGGTTCCCGGTGGTGGCGGTGGTCGACGCGCCGGGCGGCGGCACCGGGCGGCCGGCCGATCGGTCGGTGGCGCTCGCGCTCGCGGCCCGCCACCCGGTCGCGCTGGCCGGGGGCCTCGGCCCCCACACGGTGGAGGAGGCGATCGCGGCGGTGCGGCCGGCGGCGGTCGACGCGAGCTCAGCGCTCGAGCGGTCTCCGGGGGCGAAAGATCCGTTCTTGATTCAACAGTTCGTGCGCGCTGCGCTGCGCGCGGGAGGGATCGCGTGAGGATCGAGGCAGGGAGGTTCGGCCCGTACGGCGGGCAATACGTGCCGGAGACGGTGATCCCGGCGCTGCGGCGGCTCGAGGCGGCGCTCGGCGTGCTCGGCACCCCGGCGTTCCAGGCGGCGCTGACCGCGGAGCTGACCGGGTGGGTGGGGCGGCCGACCGCGCTCACCGACTGCCCGACGTTGTCGCGCGAGTGGGGCGCCACCGTGCGGCTCAAGCGCGAGGACCTCGCGCACACCGGCGCGCACAAGATCAACAACGCGGTCGGCCAGGTGTTGTTGGCCCGGGCGCTCGGCGCGCGGCGGATCGTCGCCGAGACCGGGGCCGGCCAGCACGGGGTGGCGACCGCCGCCGCGTGTGCGCGCCTGGGGTTGCCGGCGCGGGTGTACATGGGCGCGGTCGACGTGGCGCGCCAGGCGCCGAACGTCGCGCGGATGAAGCTGTTCGGGGCCGAGGTCGTCCCGGTGGCCCACGGCGACGCCACGCTGCGGGCCGCGATCGACGAAGCCCTGCGCGACTGGGTGAGCGACCCCGAGCACACCTACTACCTGCTCGGGTCCGCGGTCGGTCCCCACCCGTACCCCACGCTGGTGCGCGAGCTGCAGGCGGTGATCGGGCGGGAGGCGCGCGCGCAGTGGCTCGGGCGCGGGTGTACATGGGCGCGGTCGACGTGGCGCGCCAGG
>JBEBJC010001425.1:0-1782 GCA_040080105.1 Myxococcota bacterium | reverse complement strand
AGCCCGCGCGCCTCGCCCGGCACCGCGGCCGCCTTCCCGCCGTCGGTGGACAGGCCGTCGATCACCCGGCCGTCCGGGCCCCGGAACATCCCCTCGGTGGCGGACGCGGGGGCCACCTCACGAAAGTCGAGCACGAACGGCTCGCCTCCGGGCGCCCGACCCACCGCGAACCCCCCTCCTCCGAGGCCGGACCCGGGCGGCTGCACCACCCCGGCCGCCAGGGCCGCGGCGGCGGCCGCGTCGGCCGCGTTCCCACCGCGCCGGAGCACCTCGGCGCCGGCCTCGGACGCGAGCACGTGATCGGCCGCGACCATCGCCGGGCCGAGCTCCGGTGGGGGCGCGATCCCGAGCAGCGCGGCCCCGACCGCGGCAGACAGAGACGCGACTCCGAACGCCCTACCCCACTTCATCATCGGCCCCCTGCTCCCGTCGCGAAACCACAGCAGCGCGCTCGGAACGGAGCCGAATGGTAGATTGCCCGTCGGAGGATGGGGTGGATCACTCCTGGGGCTACGGAAGCGAACAGCGCCTGCGAGAGAAGAACGAAGATTGCTATGGCGTTTTCGACTTCCCGGAGTACACGCTCGCCGTCGTCTGCGACGGGATGGGAGGCCACGTCGGTGGTGCACACGCCTCCACCCTGGCGGTGCGCACGATCCACGACACGATGCGCGAGCTCCAAGGACGCCCTCCCGCGGCCGCGCTCGAAGAGGCGGTCCAGAGGACGAACCTCGTGATCTACGAGGCCGCGCGAAAGAACCACCGGCTCACCGGCATGGGGACCACGGTGGTCGCGGCGGTGGTGATGCGGGACTCGTGTGTGCTCGCGCACGTCGGTGACTCCCGCGCGTACCTCGTGCGCCGCGGCGCGGTGCAGCTGTTGACCCGCGACCACACGATGGTGAACCTGTTCGTGGACGCGGAGCTGCTGTCCCCGGAAGACGCGGCGACCCACCCGGAGGCGCACGTGTTGTCCCGGTCGCTCGGGGTCGAGCGCCAGGTCGAGGTCGAGCTGTCCGACGCGATCCAGCTCGAGGCGGGCGACGTGTTGTTCCTGTGCAGCGACGGCGTGCACGGGGTGGTCACCGACTGGGAGCTCGGCAACGTCGACTGGAGCCAGCCACAGGAAGCCACCCGGGACGTGTTGAAGATCGTGGGCAGCCGCGAGGGCGACGACAACGCGACCGCGGTGTCGGTGATGATGGGGAGCACGTTCGAGGACGTGCCTCCGACCGCGGTCCCCGAGCCTCGCCGGTACGACGAGTACGCGGGGACCGGCGGATCGGGGATGACCGCGGTCCCCCTGGACGACGACAACGAGCCCCCCGAGCCCGGTCTCGCACACACCCCGTTCGGATCGGGTTCCCAGGGTGGGAGCCGCTCGGCCGGTTCGAGCGGCTACGCGGTGTACGACGCGCCGATCCTCGAGCCGGAGGACGACGATCGCCGTCCGCCGGAACCACAACGCGCCGCGCTCCCAGCGCCGATCGCGAACCGCGACGCCACCCCTCAGGCCGCGGCCCCCGAGCGCAAGGCGAAGCCGGCCCAGCCGTCCAAGCCGAAGCCCGCAGCTCCCAAGCCGCGGAGCCGCGGGATGTGGCCCGCGGTGGTGGTCGCCCTCGGGTTGACCGGGGTCGTGTTGCTCACCTTGATGCTCGCGGTGGTGTTGTGGGTGAAGGTGCGATCGGGCGGCGGCCCTGGCGGCGCGGTCGCGGTGACCCCGGATCCGGGCGTGCAACCGGCCAATGTTCCCGGCGCCGCTGACCCCGCTCCCCCTCCCCC
>JBEBJC010001424.1:0-1783 GCA_040080105.1 Myxococcota bacterium | reverse complement strand
GGGCGGGAGGCAGCACCCGGTCGAGGTACGCGGCGAACGCGAGCACCAGCGGAGTATCGTGCGCGAGCGCGTGGTGGAGCTCGGGCGACGCCGGGAACAGGTCGAGGGCGGCGGCCTCACCCGCGGCGCGCACGGTGTGCTGCAGCTCGAGCGCGACGTTGCCGACCAGCTGGCGCACCCGGCCGCGGTCCGGGTCGGCCTCGAGCAGCGTCGGGTCTACCTCGCGCAGCCACCGGCCCGCCGGCTCGCCGAGCTCGGGCGGCGGCGCGGCGCGCACCGCGGCGGCGAACGCCGGATCGAGCGACATCCGGAACAGCGTGCGCTGCACCCCCCGGTGGTCGACCGGGCGGGCGTCGACCTCGAACGGCACCGGCGGCGGCTCCACCGGCGGCCCGCGGAACCCCGGCGCGTCCGCCACTGCCGCCCGCACCTGCCGGAACAGCGACGCCACCACCTCGGGCGGGTTCCGCTCGCACTCGATCACCACCGCGCGCAGGGCGGTGGCGCGGTGCAGCACCTCCTCGAGCAGGGCCCAGGTGTCGTCGTGCACCACCGGGCCGTGGTCGTCGTGGATCAGGCGACGGCCGCCGTGGCTGAACTCCGACCCGCCGGCCACGTGCACCTCGACCACCCGCTCCACCGGGAACAGGTCGAGCAGCGCGGTCGGGGCGAGCCCGCGGGCCCGCTGCACGATCGCGAGGTGCGCCAGATCGAGCAGCAGCCCGCAGTCGGCCCGATCGGCGACCCAGCCGAAGTACTCGAGTGGGTGCAGGTCGCCCACCATCACCTGAGCCGGAGGGTTCTCGGGCAGCACCTCGAACCCCGACCGCTCGCGCAGCGCCACCACCGCCTCGACCATCGCCCGCGCGGACGCGCCGCACAAGATCGGCGGCACCAGCGTGCCGTGGCCGCGGTCGCGCGGGCCCACGTGCCACAGCCCGGCGTCGCCGCACAGCCACGCCGCCCGCGCGCCGCGCGCGAGGGCGACCGTCGCGTCGAGCCACGGCTGGTCCAGGTCCTCGGGCTCCTCGAGGTTCAGGTCGAGGAAGTGGTAGGTGGTGGGCCAGCCCTGCCCGACCCACGCGGCGGTGTCGGCGTCGATCCCGCGGTCCACGTCGGCGCCGATCTCGAGGAACTGCACCAGCTCGGGGTGCGCGCGGCGGAGCTGCACGGGGTCGGTGCCGACGCGCGACGCGCCGAACTCGGTCGAGATCCCGACCCCGAGGCGCGGCAGCCGCGCCACCCGCTCCGCGAACCGGTCCATCCCCGCTCCCTCGAGGCCCCATAGCCACCAGCAGGCGCCGCCGCACGCCGGCGATCAGCGAGCCAGGGCCACGACGTCGCCCTCGGAGCTCCCGACCGCCAGGTCGTCGATCAGCACCACGTTGTCGGTGCGGATCGCCGGGTCGCGGTACAGGCCGAGCTTCAGGTAGTTTCCGGCCGCGTTGTGGAGGTTCGGACCGGTGAACGAGGCGACCGGCTCCCCGTCGAGGGAGAACTCGCCGAACCCGTCGTCGCCCAGGGACCACCGGAGGTGCAGCGTCCACCGGTGCCACACCCCGAGCGGGTAGTCGACGATCACTTCCTGCTCGCGGCCGGTGGCGACCCCGTAGTTCACCCCGATCTTGGTCACCCCGTCGAGCTCGCCGAACCCGAGCAGGATCGGCGGGGACTCACTGTCGAAGTCGTGGATGCGGACGAGCGCGTAGCCGGTCGACGCCTTGAGCCGCCCGCCGGCGTTGCCGAGGGTGAGCACCCGGGTCCCGGTCCGCCGGGGGAACCG
>JBEBJC010000314.1:0-8681 GCA_040080105.1 Myxococcota bacterium | reverse complement strand
GGGGGAGGCCGACCACTCGCTGCGGGGCCCGCCCCGGCAACGCCGCGCCGGTGAGGCGTTGGCCGCGCTGCGGGGAGAGGTCGCAACGCTGCGCCACCTCGACGCCGCGATCGATCTGCTCGGGTGGGACGAGGAGACGATGCTGCCGGTGGGGGCGCGGGAGGAGCGCGGCGAGCAGCTCGCCACCATCGAGGCCCTCCGCCACCGGAACCTGGTGTCGCCCTGGCTCGGCGACTGGCTCGGGGAAGCGGTCGCCGGGGTCGAGCCCGGGTCCTCCGACGAGGTCGAGCTGCAGATCCTCGCGCGACGCCGCGATCACGCCCTGCTGGTGCCCGAGGGGTTGGTGCGCGCGTGGGCCGAAGCGCGCTCGCGCTCGCTCGCGGCGTGGGAGCAGGCGCGGGTGGACGGCCGCTACGCGACCTGGGCGCCCGCGTTCGGGACCCTGCTCGACCGGACCCGCGAGCGCGCCCAGGCGTTGGCGCAGCGCTCGTCCGATCGGACCCCCGGAGCGGCGTACGACGCCCTGCTCGACGAGCACGACCTCGGGATGACCCGCGCCACCGTGGGCCCGGTGCTCCGGCGACTCCGCGACGAGCTGCTGCCGTTGATCGACGCGGTGAGCAGCGACGCGGCCCCGGCGCGGTGGCGCACCGGCCACACGTGGGCCGATCCGGCGCAAGACGCGTTCTGCCGCGAGCTGTGCGCGTCGCTCGGGTTCGACTTCGACCGCGGGCGGCTCGATCGGTCGACCCACCCGTTCACCCTGATGGCGGGCGAGCGCGACGTGCGGATGACGGTCAAGGTCGACGAGCGCGACCCGTTCGTGGCGATCTTCGGCGCGTTGCACGAGGTCGGGCACGGGCTGTACGACCAGGGGCTCGCGGTCGCGCACCACCAACGCCTGATCGGCACGGCGCCGGGGATGGCGGTGCACGAGTCGCAGGCGCGGCTGGTGGAGAACCTCGTGGGTCGGTCGCGCGGGTTCTGGCAGTGGCAGCTGCCGAAGCTGCGCGAGCGGTTCCCCGACGCCCTGCGCGGGGTGTCGCTCGACGTGTTCCTCGCCGAGATCAACCGGGTGCAGCGCGGCAGCCGGCGGGTCACCGCCGACGAGGTCACCTACAACCTGCACGTGGTGGTGCGGTACGAGCTGGAGGAGCTCCTGATCGCCGGCCACCTGGGCCCGGCGGACCTGCCCGCGGCGTGGAACCAGGCGATGGTGCCCCTCGCGGGGAAGCCTCCCGCCTCCGACCTCGAGGGCTGCCTCCAGGACGTGCACTGGGCGGTGGGCAGCTTCGGGTACTTCCCGTCGTACACCGTGGGCAACCTGTACGCGGCGCAGCTGTTCGAGGCTTGGCAGCGGGATCACGCCGACGGCCTCGACGCGATCGCCGCGGGTCACCCCGAGGTGCTCACCGGCTGGCTCGCCGATCGAGTGTGGCGCCACGGCCACCGGTGGACCGAGGACGAGCTAATACGGCGCGCCACCGGCTCGGGCCTCGACTCGGGGCCGTTCGTCCGGTACGTCCGGGAGAAGTACGGCGCCCGGCCTGCGTCCGACCTGCGGACCTGAGCTACAGCAGCTCCTTCAGCGCGGCGGCGGCCTCTTCGCGCGCCCCGTGCACCAGCGCCGCGACCCCTTCCGCCCGCACCGGGTACCACTGGGGCATCACCTTGCGGATCCGCTCGAGCTCCGCGGCGTCGGTCGCGGGCTCGGCGGCCTCCCCCGAGGTGTGGCGGGGGGAGACCTCGAAGAAGTCGAGCCGGTCCGCCGCGGACACGAGGGCGATCACCTTCGACAGCGCGTCGGCGCCGGGCGGGCGGTGGTGGTGGTGGCGCACCACGGTCACGATCGGGGCGGGCAAGCCCCACCGCTCGATCGCCTTCGCGCCGAGCGCCGCGTGGTCGATGCCGCAGATCGCGGTCTCGGCGGCGAGCAGGTCCGCCGGGCTCGACCACGCCGCCTCGTCGACCTGGCGCAGCGACGCCGGGGCCTCGTGGAACAGGATGAACCGCCCGATGTCGTGCAGCAGGCCACACAGGTACACGTCGTCGGGCCGATACGCGCCGAGGTCGCACTTCGTCGCCAGGGCGCGCGCGATCGACGCCACCCCGAGCGCGTGTACCCACAGCGAGCGCTCCCAGCTGTTGCTCGGGACGAACACCTTCACCACCGACAGCGCGACCACCATGCTGGTGGTGGTGCTGGCGCCGAGGCGGAACACGGCGTCGCGGATCCGGGTCGTCTGCGCCGCGCCCCGCACCGCGGCCGAGTTCGCCAGGGCCAGCACCCGCGCGGCGTAGGTCGGCTCGCGCTCCACCAGGCGCACCAGGTCGTCGAAGTACCGGTCGCTCGACCGGTCGAGGCGGAGCATCGCCACGACCGTGGTCGGGAGCACCGGGAGCTCCTCCAGGTGGCGCTCGAGCGGCGTCTTCAGCCCCGAAACGAGCTCGGGCTCGGACATCGGACCCCCGCACCTCCGCTCGGATCACCCGCCGGGACCACACAGCTCGGTGCAACGTCGCAGACACCGGCCCCCCTTGTGTCGTTGACCGTCCCAGGGTAACCATGTCCAACAACGTCCACTCGGGTCCGTGGAGGTCCCACCGATGCGGATGAGCGTCCAGGAGGCGGCCCGGATGTTGAACGTGTCGACCAAGACCGTGTACCGGTGGGTCACGAGCGGCCAGATCCCTGCGTACCGGGTGAACAAGCAGCACCGGTTCGACCGGGCCGAGCTGCTCGAGTGGGCGCGGGTCCGGCGGCTCGAGGTGACCTCGCCGTTCGAGCTCGACCTGGACCACCCAGACGACGCGACCCCGACCCTCGAGCGCGCGCTCGAGTCCGGAGGCATCCACTACCGCGTGTCCGGGGCCGATCCGGTCGAGGTGTTGCGGTCCGCGGTGGCGGTGCTGCGGATCTCGCCCACGCCCGAGCAGCTACACGGGGCGCTGTGTGCGCGGGAGGAGCTCGCGAGCACCGCCGTCGGCGGCGGGTTCGCGATCCCGTACGTCCAGAGCCCGCTGCGGGTCCAGGTGCGCCAGGCCGCGGTCGGGCTGTGCCTGCTCGACCACCCGGTCGACTGGGGCGCGCCGGACGGGGTGGAGGTGTCGGCGCTGTGGGTGGTGGTGGGGGCGACCCTGCGCCAGGTGACCCGGCTCCGCACCCACGTGGCGTTCGCGTTGCGCGACCCGTCGCTGTGCGCGGCGGTGCTGGCCCACGCGTCGCGGGAGGTGGTGGCTGCCGAGGTGCGTCGGGTCGGGTCGGCGTTCCGCCCGTGGCCCACGCCATGACCGCGCTCGCGTTCGCAGGGGCGGTGCTGGCGTCGGGCGCGATCCTCGCGCTGGTGCTCCCGGGAAACTCCGCGAAGATCGCCGCGTCGCTCGTGACTCAGGCGGTGGCCAGCCTGATCGGCGTCGCCGTCGCGGTGTCGGTGTCGCGCTCGGGCACGCCGGAGCTGGTGGAGGTCGGGTGGTCGTACCCGGTCGAGACGGTCCGGTTCGTGGTCGACCCGCTGGGGATGTTCTTCGTCGCGTGGTCGCTGCCGATGACGTTGCTGGGCTCGGTGTACGGGTGGGGGTACCTGGCCCACGATCTGCAGCACCGCAACGCGGGCCCACACTTCGCCCTGCTGAACCTGCTCGGGGTGTCGTACCTGCTCGTGTACACCTGCCAGGACACCGTGGGCTTCCTGCTCGGGTGGGAGGTCGCGGCGGTCGCGGCCTGGCTGCTGGTGATCTGGTCGTACCGCGACCAGCGCACTCGGTTCGCGGGGTTCAACTACCTGGTGTCGACCCACGCCGGCCTGTTCGTGCTCGCCGCGGCCTTGATGGTGCTGCACGCCCAGTCGTCGGCCACCTGGTTCTCCGCGTTCGGGTCGGTGTTGTCCGTGCCGTCGCCGCTGCGCACCCTGACCTTCGGGTTGCTCGGGGCGGCGTTCGCGCTCAAGTCCGCGTTCTTCCCGGTCCACACCTGGCTGCCCCGCGCGCACGCCGCCGCGCCTGCACACGTGTCGGCGCTGATGTCGGGCGTGATCCACAAGGCGGGCCTGTACGGGTTCCTGAGGTTCACCCTGCTGCTCGGCACGCCCGAGGAGTGGATGGGCTGGTCGGTGTTGGCGTTCGGCGCCACCTCCGCGGTGGTGGGGGCGCTGTTCTCCACCACCCAGCGCGACCTGAAGCGGCTGCTCGGGTACTCGTCGACCGAGAACGTCGGCATCGCGGCGATGGGGTTCGGCGTGGGGTACCTCGGGCTCACCTGGCACGCGCCGGCGCTGGTCGCGCTCGGGTTCGGAGGCGGGCTGCTGCACGTGCTGAACCACGCGCTGTTCAAGTGCTTGTTGTTCTACGCGGCGGGGGCGGTGAACCACGCGACCCACACGGTCGACCTCGAGCGCCTGGGCGGCCTCGCGCGGTCGATGCCGCGCACGACCGTCGCCGCGGTGGTGGGCGGCCTCGCGATCGCCGGCCTGCCCCCGCTGAACGGGTTCACCAGCGAGTTCTCGTTGTACGCCGCGCTGTTCGGGTCGGGGCGGACCGGCACCACCGGCGTCGCGCTGATCGGCTTCGGGGCCCTGCTGGCGTTCGCCGGCGCGCTCAGCGCGTTCTCGATGATGCGGGCGCTGGGCATCGGGTTCCTCGGGGTCCCGCGGGCGCCAGTGACGCACCCGCCGGTCGATCCGGACTGGCGGATGCTCGCGCCGATGGCGGCCCACGCGGCGGGGATCGTCGCGCTCGGTCTGGTGCCGCCGCTCGGGGGCTGGCTGGTCGCGCCGGCGTCGTCGGCGTGGGGCTCGACCGCCCCGCTCGCCGCGTCGCTGTCGGGGATCGCAGGCCCGGTCGGGGCGCTGGTCGCTGGGCTCGGGCTCGCGGCCGTCGCGTCGGCGTTCGCCGGTCGCGGGGCGGCCCGCTCGGTCACCTGGGGCTGCGGGTACACCGCCGGCACCCCGCGGGTGCAGTACACCGCCAGCTCGTTCGTTGGCCCGCTCGCCGAGTGGTTCGCCGGGGTGATGCCGCCGGTCGTGACCCAGCACCTGCCCACCGGCCTGTTCCCGAGCGCCGGGGGGTCGTTTCGGTCCAACCACCCCGATCCGGTGGAGCAGCGGTTGTACGAGGGGTTGGGGCGGGGTGAGCAGCTGTCGCGCGACGGGTTCGCCCACCTCGCCACCGAGCCGCGGGTGGTGTTCGCGATCGGGCTCGTCGGGTTGTTGATCGGGCTCGCGGTGGTGGTGGGGCAGGCGCCATGACCTTCGTCCTGCAGCTGGGTGCGCTCGCGGCGCTGTCGATCGTGGTGCCGGGGATCGTGGTGCGCACCAAGTCGTGGTGGGCGGGACGCCGCGGCGCGCCGGTGCTGCAGCTGTGGTGGGACCTCCGGCGGCTCGCGCGGAAGACCCCGGTGTACAGCGAGGTCGCGACCCCCGTGTTCCGCCTGGCCCCGTGGGTCTCCCTGGTGACGGCGGCGGGCGCCGCGGCGGTGGTCCCGGTGCTCGGCGTGCCGTCACCGGTGGCGTTCGCCGGCGACTTCGTGTGGTTCGCGTACCTCGGCGGGCTCGGCCGGATGGCGCGGGTGCTGGCCGCGCTCGACACCGGGTCGCCGTTCGAGGGGATGGGGGCCTCGCGCGAGGCGAGCCTGTCCACCCTGGTCGAGCCGGTGGTGTTCCTCGCGCTCGGCGCCGGGGTGCTCGCGTCGGGCGCGTCCACGTTGTCCGGGATCGTCCAGTTCCGGCCGGACTCGCCGGCTGGGGGGATCGTGTGGGCCGGGATGCTCGCGGCGTGGGTGGTGGTGGTCCAGGTCGAGTCGGCGCGGATGCCGGTCGACGACCCGACCACCCACCTCGAGCTGACGATGATCCACGAGGTGCTGATCCTCGACCACAGCGGGCCGGACCTCGCGGCGATGCAGCTCGGGGCCGGCATCCGGCTCGCGTCCGGCCTCGCGCTGGTGGCCGCGATGCTCGCCCCGGACGGGTGGCCGTGGTGGGCAGCCTCGCTCGCGCAAGGCGTGGGCATCGGGCTCGGAGCGGTCGCGCTCGGGACGGTCGAGTCGCTGGTCGCGAGGCTCCGGATGCGGGCGATCCCGTCGTACCTGCTCGCGGGCGGCACGTTCGCGGTGGTGGCGGTGCTCGCGAACCTGTGGGTGCGGGCGTGATCGCGGAAGACGTGGTGTTCCTGTTGGTGATCGTGGTGCCGCTGTTCGTGGCGCGGTGGCGGGTGAGCTTGCTCGGCCTGGCCCTACAAGGCGCGTTGCTGTTCCGAGCCGCACACGGCGATCCGTGGCTCGACGGGATCGACTTCCTCGCGGTGCGCGGCGCGCTCGCGCCGGCGATCCTGTACACGATCCAGCTCGGCTCCGGGCACCCCGGCCGCAAGGACGTGATCCCGGCGAACCTGTTCGCATGGGTGTTGGTGGTGGTGCTGGTGACCGTCGCGTTCCGGTTCGCGGCGGCGATGGCGCCGGGGGCCGAGTCGGAGGGGCGCCTCGCGGTGGCCACCGCCGCGCTCGTGTTGGGGCTGTTCGTGTTGTCGAGCCAGAACAGCGTGTTCGCGCAGATCGTCGGGGTGCTGCGGGTCGAGAACGCGGTCGCGCTGTTCGAGCTCGCCGTGCGCGAGGTCCCGCCCGAGCCCGGGGTGCGGGTGGCGCAGCTGGCGGTGACCGCGGGCCTGTGCGGGATGATGGCGTGGTACCTGCGGGCGCTGCACGACGCGCCGGTGGCCGAGTGAACCCCCGGTCGGCCCTGCTGCTCGGGGTGTCCGGCGCCGCCGCGGCGATCCCGTGGATGCCCGGGTTCGAGCACGCGCAGGCCTGGCTCGGCGACGCCGCGCTGCTCGACGCGACCAGCCGGCTGTTCCTGGTGTTGGTCAACACGGTGTTCTTCGGCATCGCGGCGCACGTGGTCAACGCGGCCGTCCACCACGACGACGGCGACCACCTGGTCGAGCGGCTGGTGACCCACGGGCTGCCGTTCCTCGTCGCGTGTGACGTGGCGATCGTCGCGGCGTCGCCGGTGGTCGGGTGGGCGGGGCTCGAGGCGTCGACCCTGTTCGTCGCGCCGCTGGTCGCCGCCGGGCACCGCGAGCGGATGTGGGGGTCGTTCCAGTACTTCGTGTTCTCGTCCGTCGGCCTGTCGATCGCGCTGTTGGGCTTCGCCTGCCTCGAGCACGCCGGCGGCGGCGCCGAGTTCACCTGGACCGGGCTCGCCCGAGCCCCGCTCGGGGGGCCGTGGGTCGAGGTCGGGTTGTTCCTCGTCCTCGGCGGCTACGGCGCGAAGCTCGGGCTGTTCCCGCTCAACACCTGGCTGCCGCTCGCGTACGCCACCGCCCCCGGTCCGGTGGCGGCGCTGCTCGGGGCGGTCCAGTTCAACGCGGCGCTGGTCGCGGTGGTGCGGGTGGTCATCACGTTCCACCCGGTGGCGCCCGCGTTCGTGGAGGGGTGGTTCGTCGGCGTGGGCCTCGCGTCGATGGCGGTGTCGACCCTCGGGATCGTGGTCACCCGCGACTACCTCCGCCTGCTCGGGTACGGGTCGATCAACCACGCGGGCGTGATCGCCGTCGGGCTCGGGCTCGGCGCGCCCGCCGCCTACGGGGTGCTGGTGTACGTGGTCAGCAACGCGTTCATCAAGGCGATCCTGTTCCTCGCCGCGGGCCGGGTGTACACGGTGTTCCGCACCTCCGACGCGACGAAGGTGCGCGGGCTGGTCAAGTTGCTGCCGTACAACGGCCTGATGTTGATGGTGGGCACGTTCGCCCTGCTCGGGTTGCCCCCGTTCGGCAGCTTCCTCGGCGAGCTGCTGATCCTGTCGGCGGTGGTCGAGTCGGGGTGGGTCGAGCTGTTGCTGCCGTTCTGCCTGTTGCTGGTGGTGTCGTTCGTGGCGATCGGGCGGACGCTGTTCCCGATGATCTGGGGCGAGCCCGACCCGGAGGCGCGGTACGCGCGGGAGAAGCTGAACGTGGCGGTCCCGAAGCTGATGTTCCTCGGCGCGCTGGTGTTGCTCGGCCTGTACGTGCCGGCGCCGGTCAACGACGTGTTGCGGTCGGTCGCGTCCGCGTTGGGGGGCCGTTGATCTCGGCCACCGTCGACGCGCGCGCGACCCGCCCGGCGCACGACTGGCGCGCGGAAGTGGTGGCCGCTGTGCGCGGCGGGCAGCGCCTGGTCTCGCTGTTCGGGCGGCCGGGAGGCGAGGCGGTCCGGTTGACCGCGGTGACCCAGCGGCAGGACGGCGCGCTGGGGGTGCTCCGCGCCGACGTGGACCCTGCCGAGGGGTACCACACGCTCACCGACGACGTGCCGCCGGCCGCGGTGTTCGAGCGCGAGCTGCACGAGGCGTGTGGGGTGCGGGTCCGCGGCCACCCGTGGCTCAAGCCGATCCGGTTCTCGGGCGGCGCGAACGTCGACGACTACCCGTTCCTGCACGTCGACGGCAAGCAGGTCCACGAGGTGCAGGTCGGGCCGATCCACGCGGGGGTGATCGAGCCGGGGGCGTTCCGGTTCCTGTGCCACGGCGAGCAGGTGCTCCACCTCGAGATCCACCTCGGGTACCAGCACCGCGGGGTGGGCGCGCTGCTGCGCGGGGCCGATCCGTGGCGCTCCGGGCCGATGGTCGAGGTGGTCGCGGGCGACACGTCGATCGGCCACGGGTGGGCGTGGGCGGGCGCGGTGGAGGCGCTGGCCGGGGTCGAGCCGGATC
>JBEBJC010000313.1:0-8685 GCA_040080105.1 Myxococcota bacterium | reverse complement strand
GCGCGCCACATGCCGTTCCCGATCGGCGCGTCCGAGGCGGAGCAGTGGATGGTGTGTATGGACCGGGCGCTCGCCGCACACGTGCCGGACCTGGCACTCCGCAACGAGCTGTCCGCGTTCTTCCGCCAGGTCGCCGAGCAGATGCGCAACGACGTGGGGTGAGCCTCGGTCAGTACTCGGTGGGGGCGGCCAACGCGGTCCGGTCGTACGAGCTCACCGCGGACGGGTCGGGGTCGTAGCTCCCCTCGGTGATCGAGCCCGAGGGCACCGCCGCGTAGGTGGTCTCGCTGCCCGCGCCCTCGAACAGCAGGCCGATCCACAGGTCGAAGGTGTCGCCGACCCCGAGGGCGTCGAACGGGACGGCGAACTCGACCGTGTCACCCGCCTCCGCCCGGCTCGCCGGGGTCGCGCCGAAGAACGGGTGGGTCGAGACCCACGCCGCCCCGTCCCACTGCTCGAGGCTGTCGTAGCTGTCGTCCGCCTTCCAGCGGATCAGCCGGCTCATCGGCACCGGGAACGTCGGCTGCTGGGTGTCGAACGTGATCCCCACGGTCGAGCCCGCGCCGCTGCCGACGTACGCGAGCACCCAGTGCTGCGGGCCGCCGGTGGACACGTCGGGGTGCTGCACGGCGAGGTACAGGTTCTGCGCGTCCCACGCCACGTGGGTGGTGGTCCCGCTCGAGTTGGTGAACGCGGTGGTCGCGGGCCACTCCCCGGCGGCGCCGTCGATCGTGGGGGTGAACGCCCACGGGCTGGGCGCGATCCCGGTGTCGGTCGCGGTGTCGACCGTGGCGGTGTCCACCGCAGCCCCCGTGTCCCCGGTGCCGGCAGGGGGCGCCCCGGTGTCGGCGGTCGCGCCGCCCCCGGTGTGGCCGGTGGCGCTGCCCGTGTCGACCGGGCCGCCGCTCGCCGCGTAAGAGGTGGGGACCGCGTCTGCGCCCGGCACGAACGTGTACCACTGGGTGTAGTCGGGGTCGTACCCGTCGGTGAACGAGGCGGCGGGCGTGGGCGCGTAGCTCGACTCGAACCCTGCGCCCTCGAACACGAGGTTCACGTGTACGTCGAACGCGCCGGTGATCCCCACCGCGGCGAACGGGATCTTCACCTCGGACTGGTCGGTGGCGAAGTTCGACACGTGCTCCGAGCCCTCGGTCCCGAACCAGTTGGCGGTCTCCGCCCACCCTGCGCCGTCCCACCGCAGCAGCGAGTTGTACGAGTCGTCGGCCTTGAACCGCACCACGTGTGTCGCGCCGAACGGGACGGCGGGTTGTTGGGTCCCTTGGGTCGCGCCGACCGCGGACGAGGCGCCGCCGGTGCCGAGCGTGACCACCACCCAGTGCTCGGGCCCGGCGCCGATGTCGGGGTGGTTCACCCCGACGTACAGCGCCGCCGCGTCCCACGCGATCCACGTGGTGCCGGCGGTGGTCGGGAAACCCTCCTCGGCGGTGACGAAGTCGCCGATGTCGCCGTCCACCACGATCGAGTGGGCGTACCCCTGTGGATCGGTGTCCGTGTCGGCGTCCGAGTCCGAGTCGGCGTCCGAGTCCGAGTCGGCGTCCGTGTCCGAGTCGGTGTCGGTGTCGGTGTCGGTGTCGGGTGGCAGCGGGATGCCCGTGTCGATCGTCCCCGGCTTCAGACCCGAACAGCCGATCCACCCCATGGCCAACCACCGCACGCGCGCCTCCACGAGCGGCGAGCCTACCGCAGAACGTCAGCGCGACGCGAACCCGGAGCGCCGGTTCACCCCGGCGACGCCGTCGTTGGCCAGCGCGTCGGCCCGCTCGTTCCCTTCGATCCCCACGTGTCCGGCCACCCACTCCAGGCGGAGGCCCGGCCGAGCCGCGAGCCGCGCCCGCAGGCCGAGGATCAGCTCGGTGTTGGCCTTGGCCTTCCACCCGCGGCACAACACGCCGTCGGCGTAGCTCGAGTCGGAGAACAGCACCGCGGGGGCGTCGGGCGGGAGCTCGGCCTCGTCGAGCAGATCGAGGACCAACGCCACGGCGGTGAGCTCGGCGACGTTGTTGGTCGACCGGCCGAGGGAGGCGGTCGCCTCGGCCTTCCGCCCGTCCGCCAGGACCACCAGCGCGCCCGATCCGGCGGGTCCGGGGTTGCCGCGGCACGAGCCGTCGGCATACGCGACCGCTGTGCCCGGCGCCAGGCCCGCGATGCGGTCCCGCGCGTCGGCGCGCGCCGCGGCCGACTGAGCGGCGGTCCGGGTGCCGGCGCTGCCGAAGCCCGAGGGGGCGCGCTTCTTGGTCGGCGCGGCCGGCTCGGCGGCGACGGGCTCGGGGAGCTCGATCGGCGGCGCGTCCGGTTCGAGAGTGACCCGGCCGACCGAGGCTTCGTACACCTTCGCGTGCGCCGACTCCGAGTACCGGATCGGCACCCGGCCCCCGCGGGCCGCGAGCGCTCCCGCGGCGTCGACCGCCGCGAACACCCGGCCATCCTTGAACGTCGCCCGCTTCCACAGTCCCATCGCCGCTCCTACGACCGGCCCGTGGCGCGACCGGTGAGCACCAAGGCTCCGCCGGCGTCGCGGGTCGCGAACGTCCAGCCCGACCCGTCCCGCCACGCCGACATCTGCAGCTCGGTGTCGAGGCGCACGGGCTTGATCCACCGCGCCGAGATCGACGTGAGCCAGCCGGGATCACCTGCGCCCGCGCGATCCACCAGGTCGCGCTGCGCGAACGACAGGGTGCACAGGCCGTGCAGGATCGGCCCCGGCAGCCCGGCGGCCGCCGCAGTGGCGGGATCGAGGTGGATCGGGTTGTCGTCGCCCGAGGCGTCGGCGTAGCGGCGGGCTTGGTCGGCCGCCACCCGCTGCGCCTGAGTGAACGTCGGAGGTCCGGGGTCGGGCGGCGGCGGCTTGGGCGCGGACTTCGGCGGGTTCTCGGCGCGGATGAAGTAGGTGGTCGTCCCTTCGCACGCGGGCTCGCCGCGCACCGCCCCGGTGAGTGAGAAGGTGGCGATCCGCCCCGAAGGCTTGTCCTCGAGTGACACGAGGCGCCCGGACAGCTCCAACCGGTCGCCGGGCCGCACCAGCCGCAGAAAGTTCATCGCGTGCTCGCCGTGCACCAGCCGCAGGTAGTCGAGCTCGAGCTCGGGGTCGTGGGCCATCTGGCCCATCAGCGCGCGGAACGGGCGGACGTGGAACATCGGCGAGGCCACGGCGGCGGGGCCGCGGTAGGCCGGGTTCGGGTCGTCGGTGGCGTCGGCGAACCTCGCGATCGCGTCTGCGTCCACCGCCGCGGCGCCGCCGTCGTAAACCTTCCCGACCGAACCCATCGTCCCCCCGAGCAACGGTCCCGGAGCCTATCCCGGGCTGTCGCCGTGTGGTTGAATACGCCATGCTCGTACTGCAGGCCGCCGCCCTCTTCGCGTGCTCCGGAACCTCCGCCACCGACGGACCGGCGATCGCCGGGAAGCCCGACATCGAGTGCGGGGAGGAGCACACGCTGGTGGCCACGCCGTCCGCGAAGGGGCTCGAGCAGTGGTGTGACCAGGGCGGCCTGATGGACGGCCCGTATCTGCTGAAGTTCCCGAACGGGAAGCGCGCGGTGAAGGGGAGCTACGCGCAGAACCTCGAGGACGGGGACTGGTGGGCCTGGTACGACAACGGCCAAGAGCGGTACCAGGGCAAGTACAACAAGGCCAAGAAGACCGGTCCGTGGACCTCGTGGCACTCGAACGGCAACCGGGCCGAGGAGGGAGACTACCTCCAGAACCGCAAGATCGGCCAGTGGACGACCTGGTACGAGTCCGGCCACAAGCGCGAAGAGGGCCTGTACCAGAACGACTCGAAGAACGGCACCTGGCTGTACTACAACGACGACGAAGCGAACGCGGTCGCGAAGACCGAGAAGTGGGAGAACGGTCAGGTGACCGAGACCAAGGGCACCGATCCCGTGGTCAGCCCTCCCGCGCCGTAGCCGTTGGGCCGGCATCAAGGGGGGGGATGAGAAGCACCGACCGTCTTTCAACCCCCCCGGTCGGTGCTTCTGAAGGGCCAGGCCCCCCGCGATTCACCTATGCACGTGTCGTGCCAGCCATCCCGAACGACAGCGAACGACAGAACGCCTGTTTTGCTGGAGTTGGGTGAGCAATCTTCGCCGGGGTGGAGCAAGCAGCGCCGCGCCTGTTGCTCGACGTCTCGCGCACGTTGCTCGGTGCGCCGCTTGCTCACCTCGTCAGTGGTCGACCCGCCGATCCAGCTTGGATGCGAGGGTGCGCTTCTGGATGTTCAGCAACCGCGCGGCGGTCTGCAGGTCACCCCGCGCCCTCGACATCGCCTGGTCGATGAGTTGCCGTTCGAATTGATCGAGCCGGGCCGAGAAACTGACTGGAGGCTCGTGCTTCAGCGGCCCGCGTGTAGGCTCCCGGCCCTCGAACCGGATGTCGAACGAGCGGATCTTGTACACCAGGGTCCGTCGGGGGATTGCCAAAATCGCCGCAGCAAGGGTCTGGTTGCCACCGGTCTCGGACAGGGCCGCGGTGATCAGGTCGATCTCGAACGTCCGGAGCTGGGTCTTCAGGTCGAATGGCGTGGGTCCCGACGGCGAGTCGTCCGACGAGGATGTCCAGGTCGGAGGGGCCGCGTGCAGCGGCGCCGACGGGCGGGCCGAGAGCCGGCCCGGGTGGACGCCCGGTGGAGACTCACCCGGGCCTTGAACGGCGAGCAGCCGCTCCGGCAGATCGGCCGGCGTGATCCGATCCCCGCCGCACACGACGACCGCCCGGTCGAGCGTGTTCCGCAGCTCGCGTACGTTGCCTGGCCAGCGGTACCGCTCGAGCAACGCCATCGCGTCGGGGGTCACCCCTTTGACCGACCGGCCGTTCACCCGGTTCGACTCTGCGAGGAAGTGCTGCACCAGCGGGCGGATCTCGGTCGAACGGTCGCGGAGCGGCGGCACCACCAGCGTGACCGCGTTCAGCCGGTACAGCAGGTCCCACCGGAACGAGCCGTCGTCGCACATCGCCTCGAGGTTCCGGTGGGTCGCGGCGAGCACCCGCACGTCGACCGGGATCTCCTGGGTCGAGCCGACCCGGATGATCCGCCGGGTCTCGAGCACCCGCAGCAGCGCGACCTGCGCGAGCAGGGGTAGCTCTCCGACCTCGTCCAGGAACACCGTGCCGTGATCGGCGTCGACGAACACGCCCTCCCGCCGCTGATCCGCGCCGGTGAACGAGCCGCGCTCGTGCCCGAACAGCAGGCTCTCCAGCAGGTTGGGCGGGATCGCGCCGCAGTTGATGATCTTCAGCGGGCCGCCGTGCCGATCGCTGCTGTCGTGGATGGCGCGCGCGATCAGCTCCTTGCCGGTGCCGGTCTCCCCGACGATCAGCACCGAAATCATCGAGTTCGCGACTCGTTTGACAGTTCGGTATAGTCCGAGCATGGCCGTGTCGCACACCACGGGGCCTCGCTCCACCACCGGCGCGAACGACCCCGAAGCGATCCCTGCGACCTGTACGGGCTCCGCGTCGCTCGTGCTCGTCGCCGCGGCGCGCGCCATCTCCAGCAGCTCGGCGACCGCGGTGCGTCCGCCCACCGCCTCGGGCCAAACGGCGATCCCTGCGTACAGCGGGACGAGGTCGGCGAGGTCGGACACGACCGACTCGGCGAAAGATGTCGCTGCGGCAGTGTCCATCTCGGGCAGGAGGACTTCGACGCAGTCGGGACCGAACAGCGCCGCCCGATCGACCTTGCGCAGCCTCCGCGCGAGCGGCGGGACCCAGGTACCGAGGCGGGGGCCGCGCGGATCCCGGGCGCGGAGCATCACCACGGTGAGCGGGCGGTCGAACGTGCGGGCGCGGTCGAGCTCCTGCCCGACCAGCGACTCGAACTGAGCGTGGCTCTCCAACCCGAGGGAGGTGAGCCAACCCTCGCCGCCGGTCCGCAGCGACACCGTGACCGACCCCAGGGTCACCTCGTCGCCCGTCGCGAGGGAGGTCCGAGCCGCGATCCGCTGGCCGTTGACGTAGGTCCCGTTCGTCGATCTGAGGTCCTCGACCCACACCACCCCGTCCGCCCATACGAACTGGGCGTGGCGCCGAGACAACCTGCGGCTGCGCGGCTGGATGTCCGACGGCTCGGTGCGCCCGATCACCACCGGGCGATCGGGCACCAGCGGGTGCACCTCGATCCCGTCACGGTGGTACACCACGAGCGTCGGCCGGTCCGCGCCCGTGTCGTCCCCATCCAACGTTGCGTCGGCCTCGCGAGCGGGCCTGCCCTCGGTTGTCATCCCAATCGGGAGTATAAGGGGCGTCGATGGATTCGCAGACGTTCGCGGCGCTGCTCGACGAAAATTGTTGGTCCCCGACCTCCGAAGTGTGGAATTTTTTCTCCATCGGAACGGGTACACGGGAACTCGATCGCGGCGGCGCGGCCGATCCTGGCGCGTTGTTGGTCGAGCTGGAGCGACTCGCGGACGAGCGGCCCGGGGATCGGAGGGTGGCCCGCGCGATCCGCGGGTTGGCCGACAGGATCGCGGCGGAGGCGCACTGTCCCCCGGTGGTCGCCGGGGTTCGTCGGGAGCGGCTGGTGCGGTGGGACGCGGACACCGTCACCTTCGTCGGCACCGACGCCGCGGGTGACCGCCGGATGGTGCGCACCTTGCGGGCGGGCGCGGCCGGTGACCCGGTGTTGCGGCGACAGCTCCTGCGCGACGGGCGGGCGCTCGGGCCGGTGTGCGGAGCAGCGCTCGACGAGGGGTTGCAGCCCGCGATCCACGCGGGGCTGCCGGGAGCGGAGGCCTCCCCACGCCGGGGCGCGGCGCTCGCGCGCCCGCTGGTCACCGCGCTGATCGCGCTGTCGCGGTGGGAGGCCGCCGGGCTGTCGGTGCCGCCCCTGGGTGAGTCCGAGCTGCGGGTCGATCTCGGCACCGGGACCTGCGCGGTGGTGTGCCTCACGCCGGTCCTCGGCACCTCCGCCGCAGGGATCGCGTCGGTGGCGGGTCGGCTGGTGGACCCGGGGGACGACTCGGGGTTGGCTGCCGCGGCGAGGGGGCTCGGGGGCCGGCCGCCGGACACGATCGACGACGCGGCCAGGGTGATCCGAGGCTTGCTCGGGGAGGCGCTCGCGTCGCGCCGGCACGCGCTGGTGCTGGCGTGGCGCTCCCATTGGCACCGGAGCCGACGCGAGCGGCTCCACCTGGCGGTGCGCGGCCTGCTCGAGGCGGTCCCCCCTCCGGCGGGCCTGGGGGCGGTGGGGGTGGACCTCGACGGCGCGATCACCGTGGTGCACGCGACCGCCGAAGCGGTCACCTGGGGCGCCGGCGCCGCTCCCGAGGTCGTGTTCGACCGAACCGGCGGCGTGCGGGCGCAGGTAGCGCGGCGCCTGCTGCGCGCGCGCGCGGTCAGCCCACCGAACGCGGCGCTCGACCAACGGGTCGGCGGCGACTCGGAGTCGACCGAGCGGATCTGTCGGTGGGTCGCGGTGGCGCTTCGGCTGCGGACCCTCCAGTTGTTGCTCGAACGTCACGCGTGACGGGTCAGAACAACGCGCCCTGGCTGATGTCGGTCACCGTCGACCAGCGCCGCCGGACGAACGACGGCCAGTCCCGCCCGGTCGCCGACCACTGCCGGAGCCAGTCGCGGGTCTTCGGGTCCGATGGGTATCCCGACCCGAAGTCACCGAACTCCGCGCGCCACTCGTCGAGCAGCTCGTCGCGCAGCGTCTTCGCGAAGATCGACGCCGCGCCGACCTCGGCGTAGGTCGCGTCGGCCTTGGGCTCGATCACCAGCTCCGGTCGCAGCCCCCGGGGGAGGCGAGACAACAGGCGCCGGGTGATCCCCGGCAGGGCGTTCGGGTGACCGAGGGCGTCGACCCGGACCCGATCGGGGCGGGCCTCGGAGATCAGCTCCACGATCGCGTCTTCTTCCAGCGCGTTGAGGTTCCCGTCGTCGATCTGGCGAGCGCTCACCCGCCGGATCTCGGCGCGGCCGAAGGCCGTCAGGGTGACCCGGGCCGCGGCCCGCTTCGCCGGGGCGAGCACCTTCGAGTCGGCGGCGCCCGCGGCCCGCAGCGACAGGTCGTCGGGATCGTCCACGACGAACCCGGCGACGACCAAGTCGCCCAGCACGCACCCACGCCCGGCCTCGTCGATTCCCAGAACGCGCACCCGCCCCCTTCACCGGTCTGCGCGCTCCGCGCACGTCGTTTCTTCGCGGCGCTACCCCCCGAGCTGTCGCTTCGCCTCTTCGAGCGCAGAGCGGAGGGGGTCGGACGCCGAGGCGCCCACCCGCGCGAGCTGATCCCGGGCCACGTCCGGGCGTCCGACCCGCACGGCCAGGGCGACCAAGGCGCGCACCGCCGCGGCGCCCACCGTGGGATCGGGATCGGCGATCCGGGCCGCCAGGGTGGGGAGGTGGGTCGGACCTCCGAGCGCGCCGATCGCGTCGGCGGCCGCCTCCCGGAGCCCCGGGTCGGCCTCGGCGAACCAGGTCACCAGCCGCGAGGCGGCGCCGGTCATCCCGAACGCGACCGCGGCGAACGCCAGCCCCCGGCCGAGCGCTCGGTCGTCGCCGATCCGCCGGCCGAGGAACAGGTCGGACAGCTCCGACTGGCGCCCGGCCATCGCCCTCGCCACGATCTCCCGGTCGCTCGGACCGACCGAGCCCAGCAGCCGTGCGAGCGCGCGGGTCTCGGTCGGGAGCTCGGGCGGGAGCGCGGCGCCGCCTCCGGTC
>JBEBJC010001423.1:0-1786 GCA_040080105.1 Myxococcota bacterium | reverse complement strand
GGCCCGCTCCGCCTCGGACAACGCGCGGTGGTCCTCCGCGAACGAGAAGCCGCGCTCGTCGCGCAGGTAGTCGTCGGCCCAGTTCCAGTCGCGGGCGGGGTCGAGCTGGTCGGCGTCCATCAGGATCTGCACGGCGACGCCGTCGTCGCGCGCGTCGGCGAGGGCGCTTGTCCTACCTGTCACCGCGTGGTGTACGTCGTGCTCGGCCCCCTCGCCGGGGTCCAGGCGCTGGACACCGCAGCGAGCACGCTGATCGCCGGAGACTTCGCCCACGACCTCGGGATCGCGGTGGACGGCGGGCTGGACGTAGACGGGGACGGCGTCCAGGACCTGGTGGTGGGTTCGGGGCCGGCGTTCGTGGTGTACGTAGCCGGACTCTGACGGCGACCCCTCGAGACCCTGCCGCCGCAGGCACCGACCCGGGTCCCCCAACAAGTCAGCGGGTGCATTCCGACCGGACCCGATCGCCACGCTCGAGCGGGTCACCCGAGCAGCTTCGCGACCCCACGACCCGCGGCGAGGACCCCGGCGACGATCGCGCCGTAGTACAGGCTGCGCCCGCCGCTCGCGAGGGTCGCGCCGACGCCGATCAGGATCAGCACGAACCCGATGCTGATGCCGACCGCCGCGCCGGTCCAGGCGGCGTCGGACTTGGCGCCGTACAGCTGGTTCAGGACCGCGGCCGCTTCGTCGGCGGGCATGCCGTTCTTGAGCAGCATCTCCTCCACGTCGGCCCGCCGGGCGCCGCCCTTCACGTCCCGGGCCGCGAACTCCATCAGCTTCTCTCGACTGGCGAGCATGCCCCCTCCGGTCGGCGGTCTAACGCGAGGGGCCTCTTCCAGGATACGGGTCGGCACCGGGACCCTCCGCACGCGAGATCCGCCGTTGTACTGAAGTCCTCCACGGATGCGTCGCCCAATCGGCGTCCGCCCGGCTCCCGCCGGCGCAGGCACGCCGGGCCGAACCACGTGTCGAGGATCTCCCCATGTTTCGTGCTCACCCGGTCCGGGTGGGCGTGGTCTCGGACGTCCACGCCCACCTGGCCGATCTGGACCGCGCGCTCGAGCTGCTGGTCGGGCTCGGCGCCGATCGCATCGTCTGCCTCGGCGACGCCCTGGAGAAGGGCGACGACCCGGACGCGGTCGTCTCGCGCCTCCACCAGTGGCTCGTGCCCTGCGTGGCCGGCAACCACGATCTGAACGCCCTCGCGCACCGCGCGGTGGAGCCGGACAGCCTCCGGCCGGAGACCGCGGACCTCGTCGCGGCCTGGCCCCTGCGGCGCGAGTACACCTGGGGCGGCGTCCGGGTCCTGCTGGCCCACGCGACCCCCTACGACACGCAGACCGCGGTCCTGCCGCACGAGCTTCCGCGGGAGCTGAAGCGCCGCCTGCGCACGCTCGACGCCGACGTGCTCCTCCTCGGGCACGCCCACCGCCCGTTCGCGGTCCGGTGGCAGGACCTGGTGATCGCCAACCCGGGCAGCGTCCGCGGCGAGTCGACCCGCGACAGTCACACCGCGGGGCTCCTCCACCTGCCGGAGCGGCGCTTCGACCTGGTCCACCTCGGGACCGGCGAGGTCGAACGCCTGCTGTAGATCGAGCGGCGGTGCTGTGCCTCCACGCGACCACGAGGAGTTTCGCACGGAGAACGCCGATTTCGCAGAGTCGGACCCCGGCGTCCAGCGCTGGCAGCGCCCACCGTTGTCCCACGACCGTCTCTCCCAGCAGCCCGACAGGCGCCTGTTCCTGAAGTTCAAGAGGGGCTGGGACGACGGGACCACCGGGGT
>JBEBJC010001422.1:0-1788 GCA_040080105.1 Myxococcota bacterium | reverse complement strand
GTTCCCGGCAGGGAGACGGCCGGCGGAGCCGGTCGCAGGAGGACGACATGTGGCGGATGAGCGTGCTCGGGTGGGGGCTGGTCGGGTGCCATCACGTGAACCCGCGGGCGGAGCAGGTCGCGCTGCTCGAGGGGGACGAGGGGGCAGGGGAGGCGGTGTACGTGGCCGACTGTGTCGAGTGCCACGGCGAGGACGGGGTCGGGACCGAGGCACTGCACAACGGGGTGCCGGTGAACCTGACCACTACTACCGGGAGCTGGTGTTCCTCACGATGATCATCGACGGCGTCGAAGGCACCGAGATGGAACCGTGGGGCTCGCTGGCGGACCAGGAGATTGCCGATGTATACGCCTACATCCTTTCGTTTCCGAAGGTGCTGCCGTGACCGACCCCGGGGAGTCGTTCTCGACGTTCGAGGCGCTGGCCCGATCGCGTCGTTCGGTGCGGGCGTTCGAGCCTGACGCCGTTCCGGACGACGTCCTGGAGCGATGCCTGTCGTTGGCGCTGGCCGCGCCGAACTCGCACAACCTCCAGCCGTGGCAGTTCGTGTGCGTGCGCGATCCCGGGGTGCAGCGCGAGCTGCGGCGCGATTGCCTCTCTACTCGACGGCCTCGGCTCCGCGGCCTCCACTCCGAACGATAGCCCAGCTCCGCTGGGCCGAGTCGTCGCTCCGGCCGCTCCACCGAAGGCCTCGACCAACAGGCGGTCCGCAGCGCGCCGAGCCTGGTGGTCGCGGTCGCCCGCCCCGACTTCTGGCGGGTGGCGCGGAGGCTGAACCTCGAACACGCGCAGGCGCGAGACCAGGCCGCGCTGGTGCACAAGTACCGGCGGGTGGTCCCGCTGCTGTTCGAAGACGGTCCGCTGCACGTGCTCGCGCCGCTCAAGCGCGCGTTCGTCGCCGCGAGAGGGCTGTGGGGGCCCACGTTTCGCGGGCCGTTCGGGTACTGGGGCCAACAGCTGTGGGCGACGAAGTCCACCGCGCTCGCGTGTGAGAACCTGATGCTCGCGCTTCGGGCCGCCGGGTACGACTCTTGCCCGATCGAGGGGTTCGACGAGCCGCGGGTGAAGCGCCTCCTCGGCTTGCCTCCGGCGGCGCGAGTGGTGATGGTGCTCGCCGCCGGGCGCCGCGCCGAGGGCGGCGTCAGCGAGCAGGTCCGGTTCGACCGTGCGAGGTTCGTCCGCTGGGTGTGAGGGCCTCCCGCGCCGGCAGGCTGCTGAGGTCGATCGCCGACCGGCGCGGGGCGGCAACTCTACCGGCGGCGGAGCCGCGCGAACGGCGCGAGCAGCAACAACCCGATCCCGCCGACGCCCGGCGCGACCGCGCAGCCGGCCTGCGGTTCGATTGCAGGCGCCGCGCCGACCGACCGGGACTGCCCCGGCGTGACCCGCGCGCTCTCCTCTTCGGCGCCGGTGTCGCCGGTCTCGCCGGTCTCGTCGGGCAGGCACCGGCCCGAGTGGGCCAGCGCGACCGAGTCACACGGGTCGTCGGTGGGCAGGTCGAAGGCAAGGGCGGAAGTGGCGAACACGAACGCGAGCATCGGGGCCTCCATCACTCCCGTCAGCGGGAGTCGACCGGGTCCAATGCATCGGTCGGGCCAGCGCACGATCCGCATCACGAGCAGATCGTTCCGCGGGTGACCGACGGACGTCCGTCACCCCCGGACGCTACTTCGGCAGCGCGCGGACCCGGTTGTTGCGCGGGAGGTGCTCCAGCTCGACCAGGCCGAGCGCCTCCAGCAGCGGCGGGACGTACAGCCCGAACCGTCCGCGCAGTCCCTTCTTCTGTCC
>JBEBJC010001421.1:0-1789 GCA_040080105.1 Myxococcota bacterium | reverse complement strand
CGTCGACCACCACCATCGCGCCCGCCCAGGTCAGCTGGTGGTGCGGCGCGCCGCTCGCCACCCCCCGCGGGGCCCGCTTCCGGTCGACCACCACCCACCCGGCCTCGGACGCCGCGACGAGCCGCCCGTCCGCCGACCACGCGTGGGGCGCCCGCGTCCCGTCCGGCCCGAGCGGCGTCTCCGCGCCGGTGTCCGGGTCGATCTCCACCAGCCGCCCGCCCACCTGGGCCGACAACGTGCCGGACGGGGTCCACGCGAGCTCCGACGCGGTGCCCCCGAGGGACCACGCGCGGTCCGGCCTGCGCGGCGGCGGCAGCGGGTCCCCGGGGCTCACCCGTCCCGGATCGACCGCAGACGTGGGGCGGCGCACCGGGGTGCGCAACCCGCCGAGCGCGACCGGGTGCAGCCGCACCGAACCGTCGGCGAGGGCGACGGCGAGCAGGTCGTCGGTCGGGGCGAACGAGACCGCCACCACCGGCGACCGGGTCGACACCCCCTCGATCCGGCCGAGGTCGTGGGTCCGGTACACCGTGACCCCGTCCGCGTCGCCCACCGCGAGCGCTCCGCCGGCGGCGGACAGCGCGAGTGCGGCGCCCGGATCGATCCCGGGGAGCGGCGGCGGCACCGGGTCCGGCGGGGCCCACACCCGCGCGCCGCCGGGCTCGGTGAACAGCAGCACCAGCCGGCCCTCGGGGTCGCGCGCGGCGCCCAGGAACCGCTCCCCGGTCAGGCCGGGGTCGAGCGCGCGCAGCGTGGCGCCGGTCTCGGCGTGGCGCACCTCCAGCCCGTACCCGGTGTCGAGGTACACCAGCGGCGCGTGGGGGTCGTGCCACAGCTCGCGGAACTGCACGCTTGCCGCCGCGTCCGGGTCGGTCGGCCGCGCGCCCACCCGCCGGAGCTGCGCGTGGGCGAGCGCGCGGGTCACCACCAGCTCGGCGTACGGCCCCCGGGTCCACGACACCGGCCGACCGCTGTTCTCGGGCGGCGCCACCTCGGACACCCGCCCGAGCTCGGGCTCGACCGCGACGAACGAGTCGGCGCTCACCCCGAGCGCGAGGGACCCGTCCGACGACGCGCACAAGCCCTCGACCCCAGGGACCGCGACCCGCACGAACCGCCCGCCCCGGTCGACCCGCACGAGCTCTCCGCCCGCCGCCGCCACCAGGTACCGGCCGTCGGCCGACCACGACAGCGACTCGGCCGGCGCCGGAAGCGACGGACCGAACCCCAGCGCGACCCACACCCCTCCGACCCACGGACCCGCACCCACCCGCGCTCCCCGGTCCGACGTAGCTCCGACGTAGCCGGTCCGCACCTCCCGTCCACCGGTCGGCGCGGATCGGGGTTAGCGAGCGGAGATGTGGTGGCTCACCGCCTGCACCCCGCCGCCTGCGCCGTCGCCCGACCACGTCGACGTCGCCGGTCCGTCCGCCCCGCTCCGCTCCCGTCCGCTGGAGGGAGGCGCCGCCGACGACGACGGCCACACGCTGCTCGCGGCCGACACCGACGGGGATCGGCTCGTCCTGGTGGACTGGTCCGACGGGCGGGTGCGCACGATCGGGTTGCCGGCGGGGGCCGCCCCGACCCGGGTCGCGGTCGACGCCGGGTTCGGCGCCGCGATCGCGCGCGGGCCGGGCGCGGTGGTCACGGTCGAGCTCGCCACGCTCGGGGTGGCGTGGGTCCCGGTGTGCCCCGAGCCGCGCGGGGTCGACGTGCGCGGGCAGACCACCTGGGTGAGCTGCGCCGACGGCCAGTGGGTCGAGGTCGCCGTCGGCGTTCACCACCAGGT
>JBEBJC010001420.1:0-1795 GCA_040080105.1 Myxococcota bacterium | reverse complement strand
GCCGCGGCCAACCCCTCCACGAAGGCGGCGTCGGCCGCGCTGTCCGGTCGCAGCCCGTGGTCCACCGTGGCCACCTCCAGCGCCCCGCCGTGCCACCGCGCGGTCGCCAGCAGGAGGTCCAGCAGCGCCACGCTGTCCAGCCCTCCGCTCACCGCGACGGCGACCCGAGCCCCCGGCGACCACAGGCCGTCGCGCACGATCGCGGCCCCGACGAGGTGGCGGAGCCGGCTCACGCTCACGGCGGGGGCTCGCCGGCGGTCGTGGCGATGACCGCGTCCCAGTCGTCGCCGTCGGGTCCGTCGATCGCCTTGACCCGGTGCCGGTGACCGCACCTCCGGCAGACGTGGTGCAGCACGACCTGCCCGCCCTGGAGCTCGGCCCCGACCGGGTCCAGGATCCCGCCGCAGCCGCTCGCCCGATCGCCCGGCACCACGTCGACGTGGAGCGAGCGCAGGCACGTGGGGCAGTGGTCGCGCGCGGTCCGGCCCAGCGCCTCCACCGCTCGCCCGCAGTGGGCGCAGGTGAACGCCTCGTCGCGCCGGATCGGGTTGGTGCGGACCTGGGACTCGGCCTCCCGTCCCCTCGCCCGGCGCAGGAGCTTGGGCGCCGGCCACTCCGAGGCCTCGTCCGGCAGATCGACCCCGCGGGCCCGGCCCTCCTCGAGGACCGCTCGGCGCAGGATCGGGTCGGCGTCGAGCTCGGGGGCCAGCCGCTTCACCGAGCCGCGGGTGTCGGCCCGGTCGAGCAGCGCCACGGCTCGCTCGCGCGGGGTCACGGCGCGGTGGTGCTGGCGCCCCCGGTGCGGACCGGCAGGCGCTCGATCGTGACCGACAGCAGCTGGGATCCGGGGTGCAGGCGCTTCACCACGTACATCCCGCTCACGACCTCGCCGAACCGGGTGTATTCGCCGGTCAGGTGCGGCTGGGGCGAGGTGGTCACGAACCACTGGCTCCCGCCGGTGTCCCGGTCGGACCGCGCCATGCCGACCGCGCCGGTGTCGTAGTCTTCGGCCGACACCTCGTCCGGGATCACGTACCCGGGGCCGCCCCAGCCATCGCCGCGGGGATCGCCCGTCTGGACCACGAACCCCGGGACCACCCGGTGGAACACCAGGCCGTCGAAGAAGTGCGATTCGGCCAGCCGGGCGAAGTTCGCCACCGCCAGCGGCGCGATCTCGGGCTCCAGATCGATCGTGAAGGTGCCCTCGCTCGTGACCACCGTGGCGCACTGGACCCGCTGGACCGCCGCCACCGCCGGCCGTCCCGCCTCCACCTTCACCACCTGCCCGCTCGGCAACACCAGGTCCCGCTCGCCCTGGGGAGCGGCGGCGAGGTCGGGCGGGGGCTTGCCCGCGGCCTTGGCCAGCGTCCCCGCCGCGAGCCGCACCCGGCCTTCGCTCCGGGTCGCGACCCGGGCCAGGATCGCGTCCACCTCGACCGGATAGGGCCCGCCGGCCTTGGACAGCGCCACCAGGCCGTCCGCCAGCACGTCGGGGTCGGTCTCGGCCCGGAGGTGCGGGATCAGCGTGGCCAGCTGGCTCTTGCGGTCCCCTCGCCCCACGAGCTCGATCGCGGCCTCGCGGACCGCGGGGTCTCGGGCGGAGAGCAGGCGCGCCCCCACCTCGGCCTTCGTGGCCTCGGCGTCGATCAGCGACCCGGCCGCGGCCGACCGGACCGAGGCCTCGGGATCCTCGGCGGCCAGCCTCTCCCACGCTGCGGGGTCGCCCAGCGCCTCGACCTGCGCCGCGCGGACCACCGCCGGCAGCGTGGCGTCGGTCGCCGCGGTGGGATCGGCC
>JBEBJC010000312.1:0-8740 GCA_040080105.1 Myxococcota bacterium | reverse complement strand
CCTGGGGGCGCCGCGCAGCGGCAGCGGGCGGTGCGCTCCCTCGCGCTCGCCGACGAAGCCCTGCGCCGGTTCGTCGCCGGCGAGCCGCGGTGGCGGGTCCACCAGGTGGTCGGCGCGGCGGTGGCGCTCGGGGCGCCCGACTGAGCGCTTCGAGCGCTCCGTCCCGCGGAATTCGATCGTTCGGCGGGCTCCCATCCCGCCGAATTGTCGGTCCTCGGACTCCGTCCTGCGGAATTGTTCCGGCCGATCCCCTTCTCCCCCGCCTCGGGGGAGAGGGCCGGAGTGAGGGGGGAAATCGTTCGGCCACCGAGCCGTAAGCGAAGTCGAGCCAGCTACGTTGAGGAACGAACGGGAGGGCGCGTGGTGCGGTGGATGCTCGGGCTCGACCAGATCGTGGCCCACACGCGCCCCGGGTGGTGGTGGGCCGGCCAGATCGCCGTGGTGCTCCTCGGGGTGCACCTCGCCGCCGATCGGCTCGACGACGGCATCGCGCACGCGCTGATCGCCTCCGGGATCGCTTGGCCCGAGCCCGAGCAGCCGCTCACCCTCGGCACCTGGTCCGCCGTCGGCCTCGAGCTGTACGTCGGCGCGTGGACGCTGGTGGCGTGGGCGCGCGCCACCGGTGCCCCGGTGCGCAAGGTGGCCGAGTGGGCGGCCCGCGGCACTCCCCACGCGGTCGCCGCGCCGCTCGTGTGGGCGTCCGTCTCGCTCGCCGGCGCGTGGGTGATCGGGATGGAGGCCGAAGACTGGCTCGCCCCGACCCTCGGCGGCGCCGCCCGGTTCGTGGGGTGGGCGGTCGCGGCGCTGGTCACCTGGCGCCTCGGGTGGCCCGGCCTGGTGCGGCTGGTGCGGATGACCCCCGAGCCCCACCACCGGTGGGACGGGGCGGTCACGATCTGGCCCTCGGTGTTCGTGGCCGCGTTGGCCGTTCGGTACGGGCTGCCGATCTGGGGATGGCTCGGGGGGGCCCGATGAGCGACATCGCCGACGGGATCCGCCAGATGTCCCGCGCCCGCGCCCGCCCTCCCGGCAAGCCGGGCGCCTCCGGTCCCGCCCCGCGCGGCGGGGTGTTCGATCTCGCGCTGGTGGTGCTCGCGTTGGTCGCGATGGTGTCGCGCACGCCGGTGGGTGGCCTGCTGTGGTACGCCGCCGAGACCGTCCGGGGGCACGACCGCGAGCTCCCGTCGCTCACCGCGTACTTCTCGTCCGGGCTGATCAACGTCCCCGACACGCTCGCGATCGAGCCCGCCCCGGCTGGCCCGGTCGCCGACGACGCGCTGCCCGAGCCGTGGCGCACCGCCGCCCGCACCACCCTCGCCCAAGAGGTGCCGCCGGCGCTGGCCGAGCGGCTCACCGCGCGCACCGTCCCGGTCACGCCCGAGTCGGCGCTCACCGAGCTCGACGCCCTGTGGAAGCTCCACCGCGACCCGGCGCTCGCGCTCGAGGTGGCGGTGATCGGGGCCGAGCAGCGCGACCGGGCGGTGGCGCGCGCCACCTCCGCCGGAGAGGCCGACCCCGAGTCGTACGACGGGCACCGGCGGTACCTCCCCGGCTCGGCCGCCCTCGCCGCCGATCGGTTCGTGGGCGGCACCCTCGCGGTCGCGACCGCGCTCGACCTGTCGTGGCCCCTCGCCGGCCCCCACGCGGTCACCTCCGGCTTCGGCAACCGGTTCCACCCGGTGCTGAAGCGCCAGCAGTTCCACGACGGGGTCGACCTCGGCGTGCCGATCGGCACCGCGGTGCGCGCGGCGCAGGGCGGCACGATCGCGGTGGTCGGGGAGAGCGGCGCCAGCGGCAAGTACGTGGTGATCGACCACGGCTACGGGGTGCGCACCTCGTACTGCCACCTGTCGTCGTCGCCGGTCGCGCAGGGGGCGAAGGTGACCCGCGACGAGGTGTTCGCACTCTCGGGCAACACCGGCCGATCGACCGGGCCACACCTGCACTACGGGATCAAGATCAGCGGCCGGTGGGTCGATCCGGAGCGGTTCCGCCGCTGAACCCGGCGCGTGGATCTCCCCGCCGGCGCGCGACGCTGCGCGGAGGAGTCTGCTAAGGGACCCGGATGCTCGCGCTGCACCAGGTCCACGTCCGCTTCGGCGCGCAATTGTCGGTCCTCGGACTCCGTCCTGCGGAATTGGTGCTGCGCGGGGTCGACCTGCACCTCGCCCGCGGGCGCACCCTCGCGCTGGTCGGCCCGAGCGGGTGCGGCAAGACCACCGCGCTGCGGGTCGTCGCGGGGCTGGTCCGCCCATCGGAGGGGCGGGTCGAGATCGCCGGGGAGGACCTCGCCCGGGCCGACCTCCAACGGGTGCGGCACCAGCTCGGGTACGTGGTGCAGGACGGCGGGTTGTTCCCGCACCTGTCGGCCCGCGACAACGTGACCCTGGTCGCGCGCCACCTCGGGTGGGAGGCGCGCCGGATCGACGCCCGGGTCGAGGAGCTGTGCGCGCTCGCGCGCCTCGCGACCGCCGCGCTCGACCGGCGCCCCGCCGAGCTGTCGGGCGGCCAGCGGCAGCGGGTCGGGCTGATGCGGGCCCTGATGCTCGAGCCGAAGCTGCTGCTGCTCGACGAGCCGCTCGGCGCGCTCGACCCCCTGGTCCGCGCCGCGCTGCAGGACGACCTGCGCGCGATCTTCCGCGCGGTCGGCGCCACGGTGGTGCTCGTGACCCACGACCTCGCCGAGGCCGCGTGGTTCGGCGACGAGCTCGCCGTGCTGCACGAGGGGCGCGTCGTCGCGCACGGGCCCCCGGCAGAGGTGCTCGGCGCGCCGGTCGACCCGTTCGTTCGCGCGTTCGTCGCCGCCCACCGCGGGCTGCACCTGGAGGCCTTCGGCGGAGCGGCCGGAGCGACGACTCAGCCCAGCGGAGCTGGGCTATCGTTCGGAGTGGAGACCGCGGAGCCGGGGCCGTCGAGTAGGGAGGCCCGGTGACCCCTGCGTTCGCCGCAGACGAGGTGGTGGTCGGCAGCAAGGCGTTCACCGAGTCGGTCGTGCTCGGCGAGCTCGCGGTGGACTGGCTCGAAGCCGGTGGCACCCCCGCGCGGCACCGGCCCGAGCTCGGCGGGACCCGGCTGTTGTGGACGGCGCTGCTCGCGGGCGAGATCGACGTGTACCCGGAGTACACCGGGACGATCCGGGCCGAGATCCTGGGCGACCCGTCCGCCGACCTCACGTCGGGGCTGGCGGCCCACCACGTGCGCGCGACCCGGTCGCTCGGGTTCTCCGACACCTACGCGCTCGGGATGGTCGAGGCCCGCGCCGCCGCGCTCGGGGTGACCCGCATCTCGGACCTCGCGGCCCACCCCGAGCTCCCGGTGGGGCTGTCGCACGAGTTCCTCGAGCGGGCGGACGGCTGGCCCGCGCTGGTCGCGGCCTACCACCTCCCCCAGACCGAGGTCCGGGGGCTGCAGCACGATCTGGCGTACCCCGCGCTCACCGCCGGGGCGGTCGGGGTGATCGACCTGTACTCGACCGACGCCGAGATCGCCCGGCACGACGTGCGGGTGCTGACCGACGACAAGGGCGTGTTCCCCCCGTACGACGCGGTGTACCTGTTCCGCGACGACCTGCCCGAGCCCGCGGTCGACGCGCTGCGCGCCGCGGAGGGCACGATCGACGCCGCCGCGATGGTGCGGATGAACGCCGCGGCGAAGCTCGACGGTCGGCCCGAGAGCGAGGTCGCGGCGGAGTTCGTCCGCGGGCTCGGGGTCGCGGCGGAGGATCGGTCCGAGTCCCTCGGGGCGACGCTGCGGCGGACCACGGTCGAGCACCTCCGGCTGGTGCTCGGGTCCCTCACGCTGTCGATCGCGCTCGCGTTGCCGCTCGGCGTGGTCGCGGCGCGGGCCCCGCGGGTGGCGCCCGCCGTGCTCGGGGCGGTCGGGCTGGTGCAGACCATCCCGTCGATCGCGCTGTTGGTCGCCCTGATCCCCGCGCTCGGGATCGGCGAGGCGCCGGCGCTGGTCGCGTTGGTCGTGTACGGGCTGCTGCCGATCGCGCGCAACACCCACGCCGGCCTCACCTCGATCCCCGGCCCGCTGCGCGACGTGGCGGTGGCGCTCGGGCTCCCCCCGTGGGCGAGGCTGTGGCGGATCGAGCTGCCGCTCGCCGCCCCTGCGATCTGGGCCGGGATCAAGACCGCGGCGGTCACCAACGTCGGCACCGCCACGCTCGGGGCGCTGGTCGGGGCGGGCGGCTACGGCCAGCCAATCCTCGCGGGGATCCGCCTGGCGCGCGCCGACCTGATCCTGCTCGGCGCGGTCCCCGCCGCGGGGATGGCGCTGGCGCTGCAGCTCGCGTTCGACCGGCTGGAGCGCAGGCTCGCCCGCTGACGGTGGTACGCTCGGGAAATGGCGAGCCGCGAGGAGTACCGCACCTACGGCGGGCGCGAGGTGCGCCTCACCAACCTGCACAAGGTGCTGTTCCCCGCCGACGCGATCACCAAGGCGGAGCTGATCGACTACGTCGTCACCTGCTCCGAGCCCTTGTTGGCCGCGCTGCGCGACCGCCCGCTGTCGATGGAGCGCCGCCCGGACGGCCTACAGGGCGACGGGTTCTTCCACAAGCACAAGCCGGCACACTTCCCGGACTGGGTCCGCACCACCCTCACCCCCACGTCGAAGGGCCCGATGGAGCAGGTGGTGGTCGACGACCTGCCCGCGCTGGTGCTGGTGACCAACTTCGGCTGCCTCACGCCGCACGTGCCGCTGTCCACGATCGGCCAGGCCCCCGACCAGCTGGTGGTGGACCTCGATCCGTCGATCGACGACCTCGGGCAGGTGCGCGAGGCCGCCCACCTGGTGCGGGCCCGGCTCGAGGCGTTCGGGCTGCCCTCGTTCGCCCGGTGGTCCGGCTCGCGCGGGATCCACGTGGTCGTGCCGCTCGACCGGTCGGCGCCGA
The DNA here is from genome assembly GCA_040080105.1 of Myxococcota bacterium. Taxonomy (GTDB): domain Bacteria; phylum Myxococcota_A; class UBA796; order UBA796; genus JACKER01. Next base: position 3,843 of record JBEBJC010000312.1, on the reverse strand, counting down.
GCGAGCAGGTGAGCGCGCTCGCCGACGCGGTCGCGGCGGACCTCGTCCTGCACCACCCGGCGCTGTTCACGCTCGAGTTCCGCAAGGCGCTTCGCGGCGACCGGATCTACGTGGACGTGGGGCGCAACCACCCCGGCGCCACCGTGGTCGCCTCGTGGGCGGTGCGCGCCCGCCCCACCGCCCCGGTCGCGATGCCGGTCGGGTGGGACGAGGTCGACCACACCGGCCCCCGGTCGTTCACCGTGCGCACCGCCCCGGCGCGGCTCGCCCTCGACCCGTGGCCCGGGTTCGACGCGGCGCGGGTCCCGGGGCGAACCGAGGTCAGGGGCACGTCGCCGTCGCCATCTCGATCGCGAGCCTGAACTCGTCGGCGTCTTGGCGAGTGTCGGCGGTGAAGACCCACATCCGGAGAGTGTCCCCCTCGAACGACACCGTCGGTCCGCCGAGGAACCACCGCTCGTACCCCGCGGTGTCGGCGCGGAGCACCGGGTTCGCCGGGTTGCGCTGCCAGCTCAGTCCGTCCTCGCTGAACGCGTGACCGATCCACCCGGGGGTGAACGCGCAGCCCAGATCCTCACAGGCGTAAGCGTCTTCCAACGCCATGCCGTAGTAGAACAGGTGGAAGCCCTCGGTAGGATCGGCGACCACGTGGAAGTGGCTGACGATGGCGTCGTCCCACTCACCCGGCGCGCCGGGCGCGAACACCGGGTCGGGGTGCCGGTCCCAGGTCAGGCCGCCGTCCCTCGAGGTCGCCGCGCCCATCCGGGTGCCGAACAGGCCGTCCGCGACGCCCCACGCGGCGTACCACAGCCGCAGGTCGCCGGTCGTGGGGTCGACGACCACGGTGGGTTCGAGCACGCCGCCGAGCAGGGAGGTGCAGGCCTCGTCCACACAGATCGGCGTCTCCCAGTCGCGCTCCGGCACCAGGACCGGCGCAGCGGCTCGCTGCCACACCAGGCCGTCGTCGGAGGTGGCGAGGCCGATCGCGTGGTCGGCGCCGCTCTCGCCCCCGGACGGCAGGTCGCCGGTGTGCAGCAGCACCAGGGGCCCGTCGGACGGGGCGGCCACGGTGACGGTCTCGACGCCCAGCGTGTCCCACGCGCCTGGCGCCAGCACCAACGAGGCCTGACGGTCGGGCGAGGTCGGGGCGATCCACTGGTCGTCCCACCTGATCCCGTCGGCGCTCTCGAGGTACCCCGTGCCCATCACCCGCTCGGCGCCCGACCACGGCGGCTCGCCCTGACCCAGCCAATCGACGGTGGTGAGCCACATCCGGTACCGGTCACCGTCCTTCTGCACGAACGGGTCGGCGAGGAGACCCCACGGGTGCAGCGGCCCCCCGTCGAGCGCGACGGCGCGGCTGTCGGGGACCGGGGTGAACGCGCCGGGGAAGGTGCAGCCGAACGGCTCGGTCGTCGGCGACGCGGTGTCCCCGGTGGTGGCGGTGGTGGACGGGTCGGTGCAGGCGGACAACACGAGCCACATGGTCGGATCCTCGCGGTTGGCCAGACCCACGAGACGCCCAGAACGGAAACGAGAGCTCCTCAGATCAGCTCCGGTCCGACAATCGACGCGAGCCAGTCGAGCACCCACCGGACCCGCCCCGGCACCCGTCGCCCGTGGGGGTGGACCAGGGACACCGGCATCGGCTGGGCCCGGTGGTCCGGCAGCACCTCGACCAGCCGCCCGTCGGCGAGCGGGGCCGTGAGCCCCATCCGCGGCGCCTGGGCCAGGCCGAGGCCCGCCAGGCACGCGGCGTGGAACGCGTCGGCGTTGTTCACCGTCAGGCGCGCTCGCATCGGCCGCTCTCGCCACCCGCCGGCCCCGTCCGGGAACTCGAACCCCGGGGGCTCCGCGCCCAGCGTGCCCGCGTAGTGTACGAGCAGGTGGTGGTCGAGGTCGTCGAGGGTGCGCGGGACCCCGTGCACGCCGAGGTACGACGGGCTCGCGCAGTTCACCATCGACAACCAGCCGATCCGCTGCGCGACCAGCCCGGACGGCCGCAGCGCGCCGACGCTCAGCACACAGTCGAACCCCTCCTTGATCACCTCGACCCGCCGATCGGTCGCGCTCAGCAGCACCTCGAGCCCGGGGTGGGCTTCGAGCAGCTGCGGCAGGCGCGGGATCACCACGTCGCGCGCGAGCCGGACCGGCAGGTCGATCCGCACCGGCCCCCGGGCCGAGCCGCCGCGGAACACCGCCTCCACCTCCTCGGCCTCGAGCAACAGCTGACGCGCCCGCGGGAGGAGCTGCTCGCCGTCGACCGTCGGGCGGACGGCGCGGGTGGTGCGCTGCAACAGCCGCCCCCCGAGCGCGGCCTCGAGCGAGCGCACCTGCAGCGACGCGCGCGCCTTCGAGATCGACAGCTGCTCGGCCGCCCGGGTGAAGCTCCCGAGCTCCGCCACCTTCACGAACACCGCCAGCGCCCCGAGGTCGAGGCTCATTGTTTCGATTTCGTTGACGAACTAGCGCTCGGACCGACCATGGAGCCCCACTCGGGTCGAGTTTACTGTGGAGATGCGAAACAAACAACGAACCTGGAGCCCACCATGTCTCGCATCGCTCTCGTCACCGGCGGCAGCCGCGGCATCGGCCGCAGCGTCGCGCTCCACCTCGCCGCCGCCGGCGTGGACATCGTGCTCACGTACCAGTCGCGCGAGGACGCGGCCGCCGAGGTCGTCGCCGCGATCGAATCCGACGGCCGCCGCGCCGTGGCGCTGCCGCTCGACCTGACCCACCCGTCTTCGTTCGCCGCGTTCGCCGACCGGGTGTCCGCGGTGCTCACCGCGTGGTCGCGCGACTCGTTCGACGTGCTGGTGCACAACGCGGGCACCGGCCTGTGGGCGCCCCTGTTGTCGACCACCGAGGCCCAGCTCGACGAAGTGTTCGCGGTGCACCTGAAGGCGCCGCTGCTCCTCACCCAGGCCCTCGCCCCGAAGCTCGCGGACGGCGGGCGGGTGCTGTTCGTGTCGAGCGGCCTCACCCGGTTCACCTTCCCCGGCTACGGCGCGTACGCCGCGGCGAAGGGGAGCGTGGAGGTGGCGGCGAGGTACCTGGCGGCGGAGCTCGCGCCGCGGCGGATCTCGGTGAACACCGTCGCCCCAGGGGCGATCGAGACCGACTTCGGCGGCGGGGCCGTCCGTGACACGCCCGAGCTCAACCGCACCATCGCCTCACACACCGCGCTCGGTCGGGTGGGTCTCCCCGACGACGTGGGTGGCGCGGTCGCCGCGCTGGTGGGGCCGGCGACCGGGTGGATCACCGGGCAACGGATCGAGATCTCGGGCGGGATGTCGCTGTGAGGGACTTCAGCTGCGGTTGAGGAGCCTCGCGGCGTGGGCGCGGGCCTCGGCCAGGCTCGCCGACTGCGGGTGCCTCGCGACCCACCCGATCACCGCCGCGTACGCCGCCGGGTCCGCCATCTCGGCCAGCGCCCACGCGCGGCGCTCGAGCGCCTCGGTGGTGTCGTCCTCTCCGCCGTCGAGCGCCAGGGCGAGCATCTGCTCGGTCGGGACGTACCGCGCGGCGACCCACGCGGCGGGCGACCCGTCGAACCGATGGCCGCCGAGCCGCGACAGCCCCACGACCTGACATGCGAGCCGGTCGGGGTGGACCTCGTCGAGCAACCTCGCCGCGAGGCGCTCCGCCCCGCGGCCGCCGCCGGCCACCAACGCCGCCGCGAGCGCGAGCGCGGGGGACGGCGGCGCGATCAGCGCGTCGAGCGCGTCCTCCACCCGGTCCACGTCGTCGGGGTGCAGCGCGCGCCGCGCCGCCGCGAGGATCCGCCGGTCCTCCCCTGCCCCGTACACCGTGACCGCTTCGACTGGGTCGTCGTCGCCGCCC
>JBEBJC010001419.1:0-1800 GCA_040080105.1 Myxococcota bacterium | reverse complement strand
GCACTACCCGGAGGAGGCGCCCGTCCACGCCGCCACCGTGACCGGGTTCTGGATCGACACGGCCCCGGTCACCAACCGGCGGTTCGCCGCGTTCGTCGAGGCGACCGGATACCGCACGGTCGCCGAGCGCGAGCTGGACCCGGACGATTTCCCCGGCGCGCCGCCCGAGAACCTGGTCGCCGGGTCGCTCGTGTTCACGGGCAGCCCCGGGCCGGTCGACCTCCGCCACCTGAGCCAGTGGTGGACGTGGACACCGGGCGCGTGCTGGACCCGACCCGAGGGCCCCGGCTCGTCGCTCACGGGCCGCGACGAGCATCCCGTCGTCCACGTCGCGCACGAGCCCCGCGCCCCCGACCGTCCGGTACACCCGCACCCGGGTCCCCCGCTCCCACGTGGCGCGCCCGCTCGCGAGCATCGCCTCGTACGGCAGCTCCCGCCGCGCCCCGCGCCCCGCGAGGTACTCGGCCGGCGTCTTCGTGAGCTTGACCTGCGACGACAGGTCGAACGTGGACACCGCGCGGGCCCGCAGCGCCCGCACCGCCTCGCGGTACGCCGCGGCCACCCCCGGCACGTCGCCCACCAGCAGCCGCCCGATCGCGCGCCGCAAGAACCCATCGCCGAACGGCTCGACCCGGCTCGATCGGAACGCGACCCCGCGCAGCACCAGCGCGCCGTCGTACGGGAGCAGCGCGTAGTTCTTCGGCTCGTGTGACAACATCGCCGCGTACCGCCCGTCGTGCTCGAGCCGCACCAGCGGCGGCAACAGCGCGTCGACCTCGGCGACCACCCGCCGCTCGTCGGCCTCGGTCCACACCTCGGGCGTCGCGAAGTACACCCCGTCGGTGTCGGCCTCGAGCAGGGTCACCCCGCGCGCGGCGAGCTCGCGGCACAGCAGGTCGAGCACCTCCCGCCCGCGCCGGGTGACCTCGTTCGCCGCGTGGATGTCCGAGAACCGGGTGAGCTCGCCCGCGCCGAGGTACCCGTACGCCGAGTTCACCACCAGCTTCATCGCCGCCGACATCGCGAGGTTGGTGGCCCGCTCGGCCGAGCCCGCCGGCGCCGCCTTCGCCCGCGCCTTCGCCGCGAGCCGCTGGTCGACCAGCCGCTCCACCAGCGCGAGCAGCGCGCCGAGCCGGTCGCGCGCCGGGCCGATCCGGTGCGCCCGCATCAGCGACGGGTACAGGCTCGCCACGTCGGCCTTCACCACCCGCCGCGCCACCCCGACGTGCATCAACCGCAGCGACGCGCCCTGGTGGGGGGTCCCGTCGCTCGGGGCGTGCACCGGCAACGCGGCGCCCGCGCGCAGGTACGCCCGCACCAGCAGCGGATCGATCACCCCGGTGGCTGGCCCCGCGTCGGCGAGGCGCTCGTACCGGCGCGGCGCCATCCGCGCGAGCGCGAACGCGGGGCCGCCGAGCATCCGCGCCACCCCGGCCGCCTCCTCCACGTCGGCGAGCGCGTACCGCCGCACCCGCTCGGGGTCGCGCAGGTACACCGCGTGGACCTGGTCGCCGCGCACCACCTCGCGGTCGGGGCCGGCGACGCCGAGGTGGCGCGCGACCTCCTTCAGCCGGCGGCTCGGCAGCTCGCCCGCGTCTTGCCGCAGCACCGCGTCGAGGGAGTCCACCAGCTCGCGCCCCGGCGCCACGAACCGCACCCGCCGCGACGGGTCCGACCCGCTCGGCGCGCCCCGGCGAGCCCCGCGCTGCCGCAGCCCGTCGCCCGTCCGCCCGAGCGCGAGCGGCACCCCGAGCGCCCGCGCCCGGTGGTCGAGGAACGGCAGGTCGAACCCGTGCAGGT
>JBEBJC010000311.1:0-8748 GCA_040080105.1 Myxococcota bacterium | reverse complement strand
GTCGTGGACGTGGAAGGTGGTGGGGGCCGGAGTCGTTCACCTCGGACCCACCACGGTCACCTCGGGCAAGTACAGCGCGACCGTCGATCCGATCGAGATCGTGACCCAGGCGCCTCCCGACAAGGTCCTCCCGGCGCTGGAGCCGCTCGGGTTGCCGACCGCGGCCGAGGTCGCCGCGTCGGTGCCGGAGCGGAGCGCGGCGCGGGTGGCCGGCCGGTGGGTGGCGCGCGCGGCCGAGACCGACCGCGTGGTGGCCGAGCCCGCTTCGGGCGAGCCCGTCCGGTTCGAGCGGCGCGAGGGCGGCAAGGTGAAGGAGCTGGTGTACTACTGGCCCGCGGTGGGCGGGCCCGACTCGGTTCGGGTGGTGGACTGACCGCGGGGCCCTCAAGGAGACCTTGCGCGATCCGAGAGATCGAGGGTCACGAGGACCCGATGATCCAAATGCTTCACCGCCTGGGGATCGACAGGCGGAACCTTCGTTCGCTCGCGATCCTGCCGTTGGTCGAGGTCGCCTGGGCGGATGGCAAGCTCCAGCCCCGCGAGCTCGCCCTGATCCGAAAGCGCACCGAGGAGCTGGGCTTGCGCCACGACGACCGGCTGATGGTCGACGAGTGGCTCACCTACCCGCCGAGCCAGGCCTACCTGCGCTCGGCGCACGCCGCGCTGGGGTGGCTACGCAAGCACGGCGACCCAGGTCTGGACCCGGAGCTGCTGAAGTCGGTCCTCGACGACGCGTGGCGGGTCGCCGCGGCGGCGGGCGGGGTGTTCGGGATCGGCGCGGTTTGCCGGGCGGAGAAGCAGACGCTGGCCCAGCTGTCGGCCGACATCGAGCGCGGCGACGCGCCTCGTGCCGAGGTGGAGGACTCCCACCCCGACTTCGTCCGCCGCAACGGGGTCGTCACCCTGGCGTGGACCAACGCCACCCTCGAGGAGAGTGAGGGGATCCTCACGCCGCTGTTCGACGCCCCGATGCGCCTGCCGGTCCCGGCCCGCGGGCTGGTGATCGGCGCCGGTGACCAGGCGGACGTGCGGATCCTGGGCGACGAAGGGGTAGGGGATCAGCACTGCGTGGTGTTCCCGCGCCCGGCCGAGGGGTTCTTCGCGAAGGCGGTCGGGAGCGCCGCCGTGTGGCTCAACGGGGAGCGGATCGGCGAGCGGAGGCTGCTCGGCGGGGAGACGATCCGGGTCACCGAGGCGACGTCGTTCGTGTTCAAGTTCGTCCGACCGGTGTACTGAAGCCCCCTCCCGACGATGACGCCGCCCTCATGCCCGGGTCGTTTGTTGTCCGGCGGGCGCTGACCGCGGCGCGCGGCGTGGTTAGGGGCGGCTCCCGATCGGGAGCCGCCATGGATCGCGAACAGTTGCTCGCCCGCCTCGCCGAAACCGAAGCCCGCGCCCGCCTGGGCGGCGGCGTCGACCGGATCGAACGCCAACACGAAGCCGGGAAGTGGACCGCCCGCGAGCGGATCGAGGCGCTCGTCGACCCGGGCTCGTTCCGCGAGCTCGACATGTTCGTCACCCACCCGACCGACCAGGTCCCCGGAGACGGCGTGGTCACCGGCTACGGTCGGATCGACGGTCGGGTGGTGTACCTGTTCGCGCAGGACTTCACCGTGTTCGGCGGCTCGCTGTCGTCCGCGCACGCGGCGAAGATCTGCAAGGTCATGGACCACGCGATGAAGAACGGCGCTCCGGTGATCGGGCTGAACGACTCGGGCGGCGCCCGGATCCAGGAGGGCGTGGCGTCACTCGGCGGCTACGCCGACATCTTCCTGCGCAACACGCTCGCGTCGGGTGTGGTGCCCCAGATCAGCGCGATCCTCGGTCCGTGCGCCGGGGGCGCGGTGTACAGCCCCGCGATCACCGACTTCGTCGCGATGGTCGACCACACCGCGTACATGTTCGTCACCGGCCCCGACGTGGTGAAGTCGGTGACCCGCGAAGAGGTCACCAAGGAGCAGCTCGGCGGAGCCGACACCCACAACCAGCGGTCGGGGGTGGCGCACTTCAAGGTGCCGGACGAAGCGGCGATGATGGCGCTGCTGCGGGAGCTGCTGTCGTACCTGCCGCAGAACAACCTCGAGGAGGCGCCGCGCCGGCCCACGACCGACCCGAGCGACCGGGAGTGCCCCGAGCTCGTCGAGCTCGTCCCCACCAATCCGAACAAGCCGTACGACATCAAGGATGTGGTGCGGTCCCTCGCCGACGAGGGGCGGTTCCTCGAGGTCCAGCCCGACTTCGCCGCGAACATCGTCATCGGGTACCTCCGGCTCGCGGGGCGCTCGATCGGGGTCGTCGCGAACCAGCCGATGGTGCAGGCCGGGTGCCTCGACGTGAACAGCTCGATCAAGGCCGCGCGGTTCGTGCGGTTCTGCGACGCGTTCAACATCCCGCTGCTCACGTTGGTCGACGTGCCCGGGTTCCTGCCCGGGACCGCGCAGGAGTACGGCGGGATCATCCGCAACGGCGCGAAGCTGCTGTACGCGTTCGCCGAGGCGACCGTGCCGAAGGTCACCGTGATCGTCCGCAAGGCCTACGGCGGCGCGTACGACGTGATGAACAGCAAGCACATCCGCGCCGACTACAACTTCGCCTGGCCCACGGCGGAGATCGCGGTGATGGGACCTGACGGGGCGGTGAACATCATCCATCGCCAGACGTTGGCCTCGGCCGCCGATCCCGACGCGCGCAAGGCCGAGCTGGTCGAGGAGTACCGCGAGACGTTCGCCAACCCGTACCGCGCCGCCGCGCTCGGGTTCGTCGACGCGGTGATCCGCCCGGAGACGACTCGGAAGGTGCTGATCGACGTGTTCTCGACCCTCGAGAACAAGCGCGACGAGAACCCGCCGAAGAAGCACGGCAACATTCCGCTGTAGCAGCACCGTTGACGGCGCCCGCGTGGCCCGCTACGTGGACCCGTCGTCCCGGCGCGGGCGACGCACGAACCCCTCGGGGTCGTTCGCCGTCCTCCGGTCAGGACAGGAGAAGTTCGAACCATGGTCCGCATTCGTCTCACGCGCATCGGCACGAAGAAGAAGCCGTTCTACCGCCTCATCGCCGCCGATCAGCGCTCGCCCCGCGACGGGAAGTTCATCGAGCAGCTCGGCTGGTACGACCCGCTGAAGAACCCGCACCAGGTCAAGTTCGACCTGTCGCGGATCGACTACTGGCTCTCGGTCGGCGCCCAGCCCACCGACACGGCCGAGAAGTTGATCAAGAAGGCCCGCACCGAAGCCACCGTCGAGGCCTCCTGAGCATGGAGGCGCTGGTCCGGCATCTGGTCGAGTCGATCGTCACGCACCCCGAATCGATCAGCATCCAGACGGTCGAGGGCGAGGCCGTGGTGATGCTGGAGCTGGTGGTGCACCCCGACGACCGCGAGCGGGTAGACGGGGATCGTGGCCGCACGCTTCGGGCGATCCGCAACGTCCTCTCCGCGGCCGCTGGCAGCCGAAAGGCGACCCTCGATCTGGTCGAGGCCCACGGAGCCGGGTCCAGCGAGGAGTAGGGATGGCGGCCCCGCAGCCCGTGGATCCGTCGTCGGAGGTCGAGCTCGGCTTCGTGACCGGTGTGTTCGGGTTTCGGGGCGAAGTCCGCCTGTTCCTGCACAACCCCGAGTCCACCTGGCTGCGATCTCCCCGACGGGTGGGGCTCGTCGCCCCGAGCGGCGCGCGCACACAGGTCGAGCTCAGCGCCCGGCCGGGGGCGGGGAACCGCATCATCGGCAGGGTGGTCGGCGTCGACACCGAGGAGGGCGCCACCGCGCTGCGCGATCACCGTGTGGTGGTGGCGAAGTCGGCGCTCCCCGCCCTCGACGAGGGCGAGGTGTACGTGTGGCAGCTCGAGGGCGCCGAGGTCCGCTGCGCGGACGTGCGGCTGGGCCAGGTCGTCGGCGTGCAGCAAGCAGGGCCGAACGACCTGCTGGAGGTCGCGCTCGACCGCGGCGACACCGAGCTCGTACCGATGTTGTCGGAGTTCGTGACGCGGATCGATCGGCCGCCGGGCGCGCCAGTGGTCATCCACCTCACCCCGGACGCGATCGGCGGGGCCGAGGAGGAGTGATGCCCCGGTACGACGTGCTGACCGTGCACCCCGAGATGGTGCTCGGTCCGCTGACCGGGTCGATCCTGGGTCGGGCCATCGCCGCGGGCTCGATTCAGGTCGCCGCTTACGACCTGCGGCAGCACGGTCTCGGTCGACACCGGTCGGTCGACGACACTCCCTACGGCGGCGGCGCTGGGATGGTGATGCGCGTCGACGTGGTCGCCGCGGCCATCGCGGCGGTGCGTACGGCGGAGAGCCACGTCGTGCTGATGTCCGCCGCGGGTCGCCGGTTCGATCAGGCGGCTGCCGCCCGGTTGGCGACCCTGCCGCACTTGGTGCTCGTGTGTGGCCACTACGAAGGGATCGACGCGCGGGTCGAGGCACTGGTCGACGAGGAGCTGTCGATCGGCGACTTCGTACTCACCGGCGGCGAGATCGCCGCGTGCGCGGTGGTCGACGCGGTGGCGCGGCTGGTGCCCGGGGTGCTGCACAACGCGGACTCTCCGCGCGACGAGTCGTTCGCGGACGGCCTGCTCGAGTACCCCCAGTACACTCGGCCACGTGAGTTCGGCGGGGTCGAGGTGCCCGAGGTCCTCCTGTCCGGGCACCACGCCCGAATCGAAGCCTGGAGGCGCGCGCAGGCGAAGGAGCGCACCCAAGCCCGTCGGCCCGACCTGCTGGCCGTCCCCGCGGTTGACGACGACGGGGAGCTGGATTAGTCCTCCATCCGTGTCGTGCCACGTCCGGCACGCATCCATTCGTTCGTCGGGCGGGCCTCGTCCCCGCCCTCTTCCGGCGGGATCGGTCCCGTCAGGAGCGCTCAACCCCGCTACCCGTGGTCCGAACCCGCCCTCGACCGAGGGTGCTGCGCGTTCGCTCCACCGTGCAAGGAGGCATCATGAACCTTCTCCAGCAGATCGAGGCCGAGATCGTCGCCGCTCGCGAGCGCGAGACCGTCGACGTTCGCCCGGGCGACGTCGTGAAGGTGCACGTGAAGATCAAGGATGCGAGCGATCGCATCCAGGTGTTCGAAGGCACGGTGATCCGGATCCACAACGCCTCGTCGCGCACCACGTTCACCGTGCGCAAGGTGTCGGCCGGCGTCGGCGTGGAGCGGATCTTCCCCGCCTCGTCGCCGAACGTGTCGAAGATCGAGGTCGTGACCCGGCACAAGGTGCGTCGCGCCAAGCTGCACTTCCTCCGGAACCGCACCGGGAAGTCGGCCCGCCTCAAGCCGATCCGAGACATCAAGTCCGGGAAGTGACGGTCCGTCCGCCGGAGCCGGAGGGCGATGCCCGTCGGTCCGCCGTAGCGTTCGGCAAGGCGGCGGAGGCGTTCGTCGCGAGGCAGCTGGCCTCCGATGGCTGGGCGATCCTCGCCGCCAACTGGCGCGGCGCAGGCGTCGCCGCGTGTGAGCTCGATCTCGTGGTCTCCCGCGCGGGAGCGCTCCGGTTCGTCGAGGTCAAGGCCCGCACGCAGGAGCAACTCGACGACGCGCTCGAGGCGCTCACGCCCGACAAGCAGGCGAGGCTGCGCCGCGCGGCGGAGGCGTGGTTCGCCGCGTTCGGATTGCCGGAGCGCGAAGCAGCGTTCCTGCTCGCGGTCGTGACCGCGGCGAGCGACGGCTCGCCGCTCACCGTCACCTGGTGGGACGACCCGTTCTGACCGGGCGCCGCCCGTTCACGCGTCGTCCGACTTGCCCCGCGGCGACGTGCGATCGAGGCGCGCGAGCAGCTCCTCACCGAAGTCGCGGACCTGCCACCGCCGGACCTCCGGCACGAGCAGGAGCTCGTCGAGGGACATCGGCCGGATCGCCGCGATCCACTTGAGGGTCGCGTTCGACGCCACGCTGTACGGGTTCAGCTTCGGGTCGCGCGCGAGCACCTCGGTGCGCCACTGCTTCAGGTCGGCGAGCACCCGCTCCGCCGCCCGGCCGCGCAGGCGGGTCCGCAGCCGGCTCCGCGGCTTCTCGGCCGCCTTCTCCTTCTTTCGACTCGAATCGGGCAACGGCTGGGTGTCGCTCACGCCCTGCTCGACCATCTCGAGCAGCGACCGGCCGTGGCGGCGCCGCAGGGCCGACCGGCTCGAGAACAGGCGATCGAGCTCCGCCTCGGTCTCGGGCTGGGCCTTCGCGACCTCGATCAGGATGTCGTCCGGGATCACCTTGTAGGCGGGCCGGTCCATCTTCTTCGCCTGGCGGTCGCGGTATCCGTAGAGCCGCCGCAGGACCCGCCGGGCGGTGGGGTCGAGCTCGTTCATCCGCTTCATGTCGACCCAGCCGTCCGGGTCGAAGCCGCGGCCTTGCCACTTCCGCCGCTCGAGCAGGCGGCACTCCTCGGTGAAGTGGCGGGCGCGCCGGATGCCGCGCAGGTCCCGCTTCAGAATCTCGCGCAGCGCGAGCAAGTAGTGGGTGTCGCCGCGGGCGTACTCGATGTGCTCGGGTTCGAGCGGGCGGAGCGCCCAGTTGTGCCGCTGGTACTGCTTGTCCATGTCGACACCGAAGTACCGCCCGATCAGATCGGCCAGGCCGATCCGTTCGGCGCCGAGCAGCTGAGCTGCGATCAACGTGTCGAACAGCCCGCGGATCTCGAACCCGAAGTCCCGCTTCAGGCACACGATGTCGTAGTCGGCACCATGCAAGACCTTGGTGATCTCGCGATCGGCGAGGATCGGGGCGAGCGGACTCAGGTCGCGGACCTTCAGCGGATCTACGATGTAGTCCGTGTGAAGGTCACTGATCTGAATCAAACAGACCTTCTCCTGGTACGAATACGAGGAGTCGCTCTCGGTATCGAGGCCGATCACGGTCGCCCGGGACAATGCTTCGATCATGCTACGGAGGCCGGGCTCGTCTTCGACCATGACGAGCGGAGTTTCGTCGAACATCGACGCAGACATAGCGGGTGCGGACACAAACCACAACCTCACGCGTGCGCCGCCCCAGGATGTGTGAGAGCATCCCCGTCTCGTGAGGAGGTCGTCGATGCACCCCGAGCAGGGGCCGGTGGGCGAGGTGGTGCGGCGGTTGCGCGAGCGGTTCGGCGACGCGCCCGAGGTCGCGGTGGTGTTGGGCTCTGGGCTCGGCGGCGTGGTCGCGCGGATGACGAACACCCGTCGGGCCAGGTACGACGAGCTGTGTCTGCCGCAGTCCACCGTCGTCGGTCACGCGGGTGAGCTGGTGGTCGGCACGCTCGGCGCTCGGCCGGTCGCGACGCTGGCCGGGCGGGTGCACCTGTACGAGGGCCGTGAGCCCGCCGAGATCGTACGGTACGTACGAGCGCTGGCCTCGTGGGGTGTGCGGTACCTGCTGCTCACGAACTCCGTCGGCGGGATCAGCGACGGCTTGGAGCCCGGATCGATCGTGATCGTGGAGGATCACCTGAACCTCCAAGGGCGGAACCCGTTGTTCGGTCCTCCGTACGGGGAGCGGTTCCCCGACCTGTCGCAGGCCTACGACCCACAGATGCGTGAGGCGCTCGTCGCGGCGGCACGCGCCAGCGGGATCGCGGCGCGGGGAGGGGTGCTCGCGGCGATGTCGGGTCCGTCGTACGAGTCGCCGGCAGAGGTCCGGATGCTCGCGCGGCTCGGCGCCGACGTGGTGGGGATGAGCACGGTGCCGGAGGTGATCGCGGCGGCCGAGATCGGCCTGCGGTGCGCGGTGGTGTCGTTGGTGTCGAACCGCGCCGCGGGCTTGGCGGGGCACCCGCTGACCCACCAGGAGGTCACCGAGGCCGCCCACCGCGCGGGGGACGCCCTGGCGCAGATGTTGGTCGACGCGATCGCGCGGTTGCCGTAGCTCCACCGGTCCGGTACCGGGGAGCCGGAGGGACGATGCAACGCGTTCACACCGAAGCTGCGCCGGCGGCGATCGGACCGTACAGCCAGGCGATCGTGTCGGGGGACCTGGTGTTCTGCTCGGGTCAGGTCGCGCTCGACCCGGCGACCGGGCAGTTCCGCGACGGCGACGTCGCGTCCCAGACCGTGCAGGTGTTCGCGAACCTCGCCGCCGTGCTGGCCGCCGCAGGCTCGGGGCTCGATCGGGTGGTGAAGGCGACGGTGTTCCTGAAGTCGATGGACGACTTCGCTGCGATGAACCAGGTGTACGCCGAGTCGTTCGGTGAGCACCGGCCGGCGCGGTCCACGGTGGAGGTTTCGCGGTTGCCGCGCGACGCGCGGGTCGAGATCGAGGTCATCGCCCGCCGGTGACTACGGGTCGACCGCCATGAACGTGCCGTCGACCAAGATCGGGGCGCGTCGCGTCGCGTCGAGGTCGGCGGCGCAGCGAACGTCTCCTTCGTAGCCCCGCTCGATCAGCTCCTTTCCCGACTGCAGCTCCACCAGGGTCGCCACCATCCGCGTGCGGGCAGCCCCGAACGCCATCTCTGCCGCCGCCGCTTCGGGGCTCCGTCGGGCCGCCATCCGCGCGACCACCGCGCCGGCGCCGAGCCAGTCCTCCAGCGCCGGGCGGAGCGCCCCGCTCGGCCACCGCTCGCCCGCGGCGACGACCGTGATCCGCCGCCCCATCTGCACCGCCGCGCCCGCCACCGCGGCCGCGTTGCGCAGACACGCAGTGAAGGTCGGGACCTCGCCCGTCTGCAGGCACAGCGTCGCGCCGTTGGGGGAGGGGAGCACGATCACCGAGCCCCGCTCCACGCCGAGGTACGACAGCGGGGACAACGAGAACCTCCCGGCCCCCCCCCGGTT
>JBEBJC010000310.1:0-8749 GCA_040080105.1 Myxococcota bacterium | reverse complement strand
GTACCCCCGGTCGACCACCGCGGCGACCCAGGTGGTGTCGCCGTCGACGGCCAGGTCGGCGTCGAGCACGGTGTACGGGTCGAGCCACTGGGTGGCGCTCGGGCCGTCGAACACCTGCATCCCGCCGCTGGTGGGCAGCGCGATCACCCGGCCCGAGCGGACGCGGATCGAACGCCACGGCCCATCGGCGAACGGCGCGTCGGCGGACGGGCTCGGCGGCGCGAGCGCGAGCGGGTCGATGTCCCAGGTGGCGGCGGCGCCGGCGGCGTCGAGGGTGGTGACCTGGGACGGCCCGGTCCACGCGCAACCCCCGGACCCGTCGACCCCGGACAGCCACGCCCCGGGCGCGTCGAGCGTGCCGTCGGCGCGCAGGTACGCGAGCGAGTCCACACCCGAGGCGCACACCCACACCTCGCCGTCGTCGGCGACCCACAGGCCGCTGCGGGTCCACTCGGTGAACACCTCCTTGCGGTACGACGGGTTGACCGAGAACCACCCGAGGGGCCCGCCGACCCACTGGGTGGCGCGGACCCCGTAGTAGCCGTAGTCGTTGACCGACGACAGCCACGACACCGAGGTGTACACCAGGTCGTCCACCACCGCGAGCCCCACGTCGACCGTGGGGTCGGGGTCACTCTTGCCCCACCAGCTGCCGACCGGCCCGGCGATCGGGGCGCCGTTCACCCCGTGGGGGTCGAGCGGGACCAGCAGGCCGGGGCTGGTGTACTCGGCGAGGTCGGGTAGGGCGTCGTAGCTCGCCTGGGTCGCGAGCACCGCGAGCACGAGCTGGTCCCCCACCGTGACCAGCGACGGCGAGCCAGGGCCGAGGAACGACAGGTCGTCGACCCCCCACGGCGCCAGGTCGACCTGCCCGTCGCAGTCGTCGTCGTGGCCGTCGTCGAGCGTCTCGAGGGTGACCGGAGAGCGGCCGGGGTCGGTGTCGTCGCAGTCGTCGACGAACCCGAACCCGTCGCCGTCGAGGTCGTCGTCGGGAGTGGCCGGGTCGCAGTCCTGGTCGATCCCGTCGTACGGGACCTCCGCGGTCGACGGCGACACCGCCGGGTCCCGGTCGTCGCAGTCGTCGCCGCCGGCGTCGGGCACCGGGTGTCCGTCGGCGTCCTGGTCGAAGTCGTCGTCTCCCCCGCAGTCCGAGTCGACCCCGTCGTACCAGGCGTCGACCTGGTTCGGGTGCACCAGCGGGTCGGCGTCGTCGCAGTCCTGGGTGGTGTCGTATCCGTCGAGGTCGGCGTCGATCTCGTCCTCCACCGGGGGCTTCTCGTCGTCTCCCGAGCACCCCGCGACGAACGCCGCGATCAACCACCCGCGCACGACCCCTCCTTCCCGTCGACGATGCCAGAGGGTGGCCCCCCGCGGCAACACCTGTGGTAAACAGGTGCGCAGGGTGGTCGTGTGGGGCACCGGCGCAAGAAGCCACGCCTGTTCTCGTTCTCGCGCGAAGTGGAGATCGCGAACTTCGAGGACGTCCTCACGGACCCCGAGGAGCGGCGGGCTCTGGTCGCGATCGTCGACGCGTTCCTCGACATCTGCCGCACCCAGACGGTGTCGGCCGACACGCTGATGCCGATCGCGCGCGGGTGCCGGCACCCGTCGACCTACGTGCGCGGGGTGGCGATCACCCGCCTCACGGTGCTCACGCACTACTTCGACGAGGCGCTGGGCGTGCTCGAGCAGGCGGCGCGCGACGAGGACGAGGAGGTGCGCCTGTTCGCGTGCGCGGCGCTGCCGAACACCCCGGACGAGGTGGCGGTGCCGCTGATCGAGCGCGCGCTCGCCGACGCGTCGTGGCGGGTGCGCAAGGTCGCGGCGCAGGCGGCGGGCGCGATGCAGGCGGAGGCGCTGGGGCCGATCCTCGACCAGCGGCTGGGGGTCGAGACCGACGCCCGGGTCAAGGTGCAGCTGCAGCTGGCGGCGGACTTCCAGCGGTCGTAGGCGGCTCGCCGAGCCGGAGGTCGCCGATGCCGACCGCGTCGACGGCGTGGATCCACGTCGACGGGTCCCCGCGCTGCTCGACCTCCGCGAGCAGCGGACCGGGGGCGAACGCGAGCCCACCGAGGGTGGCGGTGTGGGGCTCGCCGGGCAGCGACCGGATCGCCCACCCGTCCGAGACCAGCCGGGCGAGCACCGCGCACTGGATCAGCCGCCCGCCGAGCTCCAGATGCTCGTTGGCGTCCGCGCCGGGGGCGAGCGTGGCGCCGAGCGCCACCCACGAGGTGGGATCCTGCCCGACCTCGCGCACCGTGTGTCCCGCCAACGCCCCGGCCAGCTGCGCGAGCGACAGCAGCTTCGGCACCACGACCCGCTCCCCGACCTCGTCCCACCCGATCGGCCGGAGGTCGAGGTGGCGCAGCAGCGCGCGCTCGGCAGAAGCTACGTCGCCGAGGAGCTCCACCGCGCTGCGGAGGTCGGGTGGGTCGGCGAGCTCGGGCAGGCCGCGCAGCGCGTTCAGCCGATCCCGCAGCGGCGGGTGGGTATCGAACGGCGACACCTGCTCCTCCGCCAGGTCTCGCGCCACCTGGCGCTGAACCGCGGCGACGATCCGCGGGCGCTCCAGGAACGTGGCGAACCCGGCGCCCACAGGTGGGAGGTACCCAGCCGCCAACACCGGCTCCAGCTCCTGCCCGAGGTACTGCTCGAACGCGTGCGCGGAGCCGCGGAGGCGCTCGAGCGCCTCGGCCGTGGACCTTGCGCCCGCGACGCGCGCGGCGACGAGGTCGGCCGCATGCTCCTGCGAACGGGACACCGCGAGGGTGATGCGCAGGAACAGCTGGGCGTACCAGCGGAACGGCGCCGACAGCACCTCCAGCGCGGGGTGCCCCGCGAGGTTGTTCACCGTGCGGGCCATCGACGCGCGGCTGTGGTACACCCACGGCCCGAGGGCAGTCTCGCCGCCGTGGTAGTGACCGAACTCGTGTGCGAGCACTGCGCGTAGCTGGGACACGGTGAGCACCTGCAGCAGGGGCAACCCGAGCCCCATCACCCGCCGCGAGCCCAACCCCACGACGCCGCCCACTTGCGCGACGAACGCGTTCACGTCGGGCATCAGGTACACCTCGGCGGGCCCTGCCTGCCGTGCGGCGGCGGCGATCCCGTCGATCTCGGCGAACAGCGCGGGGTGCGCGTCGCGGGACAGCGTGGGGCCGGGGGCCTGGTACCGCTCGGGGCGCGGGACGATCGACCACCCGATCACCCCGGCGGCCGCCCAGCACACCACCACCAGCTTCAGGTGGATCCGGTCGGCGGCCACCCACTCCAACACCGGCAGCCCCACCAGCCCGACGATCACCGTGAGCGCCAGCAGGTAGAAGCCGACGGTGAGCCCGACGGCGAGCAGCGCCTGCCGCCACAGCGAACTGGACATCGAACCTCCTGTCCGGAACGGCTATCCGGACCGCGGCCGCGGAGACGACTCCGTCGCGCGCCGCCGCACCTCCGCCAGCGACACGCTCCCGGGTGGGCGCCCCGCCCGCGCGAGCTCGCTCACCACCTGCTGCAGCGCCACGTTCACCGGCGTCGGCACCCCGTGTAGCCGCCCGAGCAGGGCGATCTCCCCGTTCAACCAGTCGACCTCGACGCCCGATCCGCGCCGCAGGCTCTGCCAGGTGGATCCGCCCCCGCGCGGCGCGCCCTCGATCGAGCCGTACCGCATCTCCCGCATCCGCGCGGTGATCCGCTCGAACGGGACGGCGGTGACCCCGGCAGCGGCGAACACCGCCCCGGCCTCGGCCCGCGCGGCGGCGAGCAGCTCCGGGTCGTCCACCTCCGGACCACACGCCGCCTGGAGCGCGTTGCCGAGGTTGCTCAACAACTTGCCGTACTTCCATGCCGCCACGTCGGCGCGGGCCTCGGACAGGAACCCGGCCCCGCGGAGCGCGCTCGCGAGGGCCTCACACGCAGGGTCCACCCCGGACGGCCAGCGCCCCACGTCGAGCACGGCGAGCGGGCTCGCGAACACTCGGATCAGGCCGGGCTCGAGGTGCTCCGCCGGCGTGGCGACCATACACCCGAGCACGTGGTGGAACCGGCGCAGCGCGAGCCGCTCCGCCTCGACCCCGTTGGTCGCGCACACCACCGGCCAGCTCGGATCGACGCCTGCGGCGGCGGCCGCGAAGTCCTGGACCTTGGTGGCCACGAACACCACGTCGGGCTCGAACCCGAGCTCCTCCACCCGCGCCGCGGCGGGGAGCTGCAGCACCTCCGCTCCGTCCGGCGTCTCGAGGCGGAGCCCGCGCTCCTGCAACACCTGGAGGTGCGCGCCGCGGGCGACGAGCCCCACGTGGTGCCCCGCGCGGGCGAGACCGGCGCCGATCGCGCCCCCGACCGCGCCTGCGCCGACCACGATCACGTCCATCGCGCCCTCCGGCGGCCGACGTATCCCTCCACGAGGGGGTCGGGTCAGGTGTCCTGCGCGCGGGCATGGTCCCGCACCGCCTGCGGCAGCTGGAGCCGATCCTCACCGACCCGCACCACCAGCGATCGGTCGACGAGAGCCTGCACCAGGTCCACCGCCCAGGTCTCGCTCCCCGACAGCACGGCCTCGGCGTCCGCCAGGGTGAACTCGCCGTCGAGCTCCGCCAACCGGGCCAGCGCGGCGCGCGCCTCCGGCGACAGCGGACGCCAACTCCACTCGAACGTCTCGGGCGACGGGTCCGCGCCCGCCGGGGTCGGTGACAGCGGAGGCAGATCGAGCAGGAACTCCCCGGGGATCCACAACCGGACCTGCGACGTGACCAACACCCGCAGCGGCGCGGCCGCTCGGAGCCACCGGCCGACGGTGGCGTCGGCGTGCGCCGCGACTGGGTCGAAGTTGTCCAGCACCAGCAGCCGGTCGCGTTCACCCAGCGCCGCCTCGGTCGCCCGGTGTGGATCGGCCCCGAGCGGCACCCCCAACCCGCGAGCCACCTGGCGGACCACGGCGTCGACGTCCGCCGCACCCCGCAGGTCGAACAACAGGACGCCGTCCGGGTCGTCGCGCGCGAGGGTGCTCGCGAATCGCTCGGCCACGCGGGTCTTGCCGATCCCCGCGGGCCCGAGGACGGTGACCAGCCGGGCGCCCTCCGAGAACATCCGCCGGAGCTCGGTGAGCGGCTCCTCCCCACCGATCGGCCCATCGGGCGCGCAGGGCAGCAGGCGCGCTGCCGGATCGAGCTCGAGCCGGTACCCCCCCCGCGGGTCGACACCAGCCACTGCGGCGCGGCCGGATCGACCTCGATCTTCCTACGCAGGCGAGACACGGCGTGATCGACCGCTCGGGTGACGGCCCGAGGCGAGTAGCCCCAAACCTCGGTCAGGAGCCGGTCCCGCGGCACGGTCGAACCGCGGTGTGCGGCGAGGAACCGGACCAGGGCTCCTTCGAGAGGAGACAGCGGGTGGTCCCCCCGGGGGCCGCTCACGCGCAGCTGGTCCAGGTCCAGCTTGGCCGGTCCGAGCTCGACCAAGGCGGTCATCGGAGCCGCGCGAGCGCCGCGGCGATCTGACGACCGAGCTTCGAATCGGGTCCGATCCCGAGCGCGACCCGCAGGTGCTCGGCGGCGTCGATCGCGGAGCGCGCCTGCTCGAGCCGGCCGGACGCACGCTCCAGCTCGGCCTCGACCCGGCGGAGGTCGACGAGCCCGTGTGGGTAAGGGTGCACGCTCAGCACGGCCTCCGCCTCCTCCACCCGGCGACGGGCCGACCCGAGCTCCCCTCGCTGGGTCAGCGCGTCGACCAGCAGCACCAGGGTGGCCACCTCCCCCCGCGGATGCCGTTCGGCTCGGTGCAGCGCCAGCGCGGCGACGAGGCGCTCCTCCGCAGCCGCCAGGTCGCCGAGGTCCAGCTCGACTGCCCCGAGGTTCGTGAGGCACACCGCCACCACCCGCTGGTTGTCGAGCTCGCGCGCCACCCGCAGACCGCGGTCGAACCACCCCCGCGCCTCCTCGAGTCGGCCGAGGTCGGCGGCCAGCGTACCCAGGTTCCCGAACGCGGCCGCCTCGCCCCGTCGGTTCCCCACCTGGTGGTGGACGGCCGCTGCGGCCTCGAGCGCGACCTGCGCCTCGTCCATCCGCCCCGCCAGCCGGTGCAGGCTCCCGAGTGTCGAGTGGACGGCGGCCTGAGCGCCGACGTTGCCGACCGACCGGAGCAGCACCATCGCCCGCTCGAGGTGCAGGCGACTCTCGTCCCATCGACCGTCCAACAAGCCGATCTGGCCGAGGTTGCCGAGCACCCGACCTTCCGCCTCGTCGGCCCCGAGGGCGCGATGGGCCACGAGCGCCGCCTCGTATCCGGCCCGCGCCTCCGCCATCCGCGCCTGCTGCCCGTCGAGCAACGCCAGGTTCCCCAGCAGCTCCCCCGCGACCCGAGACGGCGGGAGGCCCGCGATCAGGGCGAGACCGGCCGCGTACGCCTCCCTCGCCGGCCCGTACAGGCCACGCTCCATCGCCGAGATGCCCACCTCGGCCAACAGGCTCGCCCGCACGAGCGGGTCGTCGATCTCCAGCGCCAGGGCCGCGGTCCGGTGGGCGTCGGACCGGGCGAGCTCACCGGCGAGCCGGTGGGCGATCGCGAGCGCCGTCCGCACCTGCACCTCGGACACCGGATCGAGCGAGCACCCGAGCACCGATCCCAACAGCGACGTGGCGGCGTGCAGCGGCCCCTGGGTGCGCAGCGCTCGCCACGCGCCCAACGCCGACGACGCGGCGACCCGGCCCTCGCCGGCCGCCACGGCCCGCCGGGTGGCGCTCACCAGGTTGTCGAGCTCGTCCCGCCAGACCCAGTCCGGATCGAGCTCGGCCAGGGCGGCGGCGTGGCGCGACTCGGCTGCGCGCCGGTCGGCGTCGTCGGTGCGGCTCGCCGCGTAGCTCTGGACGGTGACGAGCAGGCCGAACCGGTCCGGGCGCACCCGCCGGACCAGCGACCGGGCGACCAGCGACCGCACGGCCTCGGACGGAGCGGTCGACCGGAGGAGCACCACCCGCTCGACGGTCGCCAGGGTGAACCCACCGTCGAACACGGCGAGCTGGCACAGGGCGTCCCTCTCGTCCTCACTCAGCAGGTCCCAGCTCCAGTCCAGGGTGGCCCGCAGCGTGGCCTGGCGGTCCGAGGTCCCGCTCGGGCGGGCGAGCAGGCGGAACCGATCGGCCATCCGCGCCACCACCATGCTCGGCGTCAGCAGGTTGGTCCTCGCCGCTGCGAGCTCGATCGCCAGCGGCAGGTGGTCGAGCAGCTCGACCAGCACCCGCACGACCTCCGGATCGAACGCCGTCGCGCGGCGCGCCGACGTGGCTCGCCCGACGAACAAGGCGGCGGCGTCGTCCGGGGTCAGCGGGGACAGGTCGAGCACCTCCCCGGGCAGCTCGAGCCGCTCTCGGCTCGTGACCAGCAGCGTCGCCGCCGGCGCCATCACCGACCACTCGCGCACGACCCGGGCGACGGTCGCCCCGACCTGCTCCGCGTTGTCGAGCACGACCAGGCAGCGACCCCGCGCGGCCAGCACCCGGCCGAGGTGGCGCACGGGCTCGTTCAGGATCGGTACGCCGAGCGCGCGGGACACCGCGGAGGTGACCCCGTCCTCGTCCCGGGCGTCGGCGAGCTCACAGACCCACACGCCGCCCAACCAGGTCTCCGTAGTGCTCGCCGCGTACCGCAGGGCGAGGCGGGTCTTGCCGACGCCGCCGACGCCGACCACCGACACCACCCGACCGGCATCGACTCGCGCGCCGAGCTCGCGCAGCTCGACTTCGCGGCCGAAGAACGGGTCCGCCTCGGCGGCCAGGTTGCCGTCCAGGCGCGGGTCCTGCTCCAGCCGGTACCCACCGCCCCGCGTCGACACCAGCCACCGCGGCGCCGCGGGATCGGGCTCCAGCTTCCGCCGCAGGCGGGACACGGTGTTGTCCACCGCGCGGGTCGCGGCCCGAGCGGAGTAGCCCCAGACCTCGGCCAACATCCGATCCCGGCTCACCGTCACCCCGCGGTGGGCGGCCAGGAACCTCAACATCCGCGCCTCGAGCGGGGTGAGCCGACGCACGCTCGCGGCGTGACGCACCTGCAGCTCGTCGAAGTCCACGGTGGCGGACCCCAGACGGACGGACCGTTCCTGGTACATCGACCGACTCTAGCCCAAGTTGGGCGCTCCTCGCTCCGATCGGTCCGCCCCCCTCGCACACGAGGCGGGGTCCACGGACGGGTTACCGAGCGGTCCAGCGGAGGGGCAGGATGAAGGCGCTGCATCGACCGGGGTTGTTCTGCTGGTCGTCGTTCGACGAGGCGAGGAACGTCGACTTCCACGGCTACGCGGCGGTGCGCCCCGAGGGGACGCTGGTGATCGACCCGCTGCCCCTGTCCGACCACGACCGCGCCCACCTCCTGTCGCTCGGCGCGGTCCGGTGGGTGGTGGTGACGAACTCCGACCACACGCGCGCCGCCGCCGCCCTCGCCGCCGACACCGGCGCAGAGCTGTGTGGCCCCGCGGCGGAGC
This sequence comes from Myxococcota bacterium, assembly GCA_040080105.1. Taxonomy (GTDB): domain Bacteria; phylum Myxococcota_A; class UBA796; order UBA796; genus JACKER01. The sequence goes on along the minus strand of JBEBJC010000310.1, from coordinate 279 downwards.
GCGACGGGTTCCCGCTGCCGTGCACCCGGTGGCTGGCCGACGGCGACACGCTCGGTGAAGGCGTCTCGGTGCTCGCGCTCGACGGCAGCAAGACCCCTGGCGAGCTGGCGGTGGTGCTCGACGGCTCGGTGCTGGTCACCGGCGACCTCGTGCGGGCCCACCGCGCCGGCGCGCTGATGCTGCTGCCCGACGCGAAGCTGCGCGACCGCGAGGCGGCGGTGCGCTCGGTCCGGCGCCTCGCGGCCCTCGACGTCGACGCGGTGCTGGTGCTGTCTCTTA
>JBEBJC010001418.1:0-1802 GCA_040080105.1 Myxococcota bacterium | reverse complement strand
GGGCGGAGGTCGCGGGTGGCGGCGAACGCCGCCGCCAGCAGCCCCTGGACCGCGGGGAGCAGCGCCTGGGCGAACGCCGCGCCATCGACGCCCGACAGGCCGGCCTTCGCCGCCTGGGTCAGGAACGTCGCCACCACGTCTGCCCCGACGATCGCCTCGGCCGGGGCCGGGGCCGGGGCCTCCGGCGTGCTCGCCAACTGGATCCGCCGGGCGCCGGTGCGGGCCGAGGCCCAGTCGATCACCGCCCGCAGCGTGCGGTGCTCGGCGAACGAGAAGCTCGGGTCGGCCGCGATGCCGTAGGTCTCCCGCACCACCGAGAACACCTCGGACTGCTTGACCGTGTCGATGCCGAGGTCGGCCTCGAGCTCGTGGTTCAGGTCGAGCTCCTCGGGGGCGTACCCGGTCGCCTTCGCCACGATCCGCAGCACGCCTTCGCGCACGTCCGGCGCGGCCTGGGTCTCGGTGACGTGCAGCTCGGTGTACGCGGTCATCGCCTGGGTGGTCGCGCGCCGCGGGGCGGGGGTCGCGAACAGGTCGATGTCACCCGTGGGCAGCGGGGTCGCGCGCAGCGGGATCCCGAGGGTGAGCAGCTGCGCCAGCGCGTCGCGGAACGACTCCGGGCCGCCCCGCTTCGGGTGGTTGGTGTAGATCGCCCGGTGGGGCCGCCGCTTGAGGATCGACACGGTGAAGCCGGACAGCGCCCGCTTCGGCCCGATCTCGACGAACACCCGGCCATCGGCGTCGTACATCCGCTCCATCTGCGACGTCCACTCGACCGCGCCCGAGATCTGCTGGGCGAGCAGGTCGATGATCGCCTCGGGGTCGGTGGGGTACCAGTCGCCGGTCACGTTGGTGGTGATCGGCCGCCTGGGCGCCTTCATGCCGAGCTTGCGCAACACCCCGCGCAGCGGCTCCGATGCAGGCGCCACGATCCGGCTGTGGAACGCGTGGCTCACCGGCAGCGGGTACACGGTGATCCCGCGCGCCTTGAACCGCTCACACGCCTCGTCGACCGCGTCGGACGCGCCGGCGATCACGGTCTGGGTCGGGCAGTTCTTGTTCGCGGCGATCACGTAGCCGTCGACCTCGGCGAGGATCTCGTCCACGGCCTGGCTGTTGGTGGCGATCCCGGCCATCTTCCCCGGGTCGTCGAGGTGGATGTTCGCCATCTCGCGGCCGCGCGCGCTGACCGCGTACAGCGACTGCTCGAACGTCATCACCCCGGCGGCGACCGCGGCGCCGTACTCGCCGAGCGAGTGCCCGGCGACCATGTCCGGCACGGCGCCGTACGCCATCAGCAGCCGCATCAGCGCCACGTCCATCGCGAGCGTCGCCGGCTGGCTGTACTCGGTCTGGCGGAGCTGCTCGTCCTTGGCGTCGGCGTCTTCGCCGTCGCGCAGGCGGATGAACTCGGTGATCGGCTTGCCGAGCGGCCCGGTCAGCACCCGGTCGGCCTCGGCGAACGTGTCGGCGACGACCGGCCACACCCGGGCCAGGTCGAGCCCCATGTCGAGGTACTGGCTGCCCTGGCCGGTGAACAGGAACACCAGCTTCCGGTCGAACGGGACGTCTTCGTACGCGATCCCGCGCGCCCGGAGCAGGTCGGGGTTGCTCCCCTTCTTCAGCGCCCCGATCGCCCGGTCGAGCTGGTCGTTGCGCTCCTCGGCGTCGGCGGGGGCGGCGGCGATCCGCAGCGGCGCGCTCGCGTGGAACGGCGCCGACCGGCCCTCGCGCAGCGCGACGAGGTTCGCCACGAGCTCGTCGCTCGACATCGCGCTCGTGGCCCACAGCCCCTCCGGGAT
>JBEBJC010000309.1:0-8754 GCA_040080105.1 Myxococcota bacterium | reverse complement strand
CGGGAGGGTGACGGGCGGCGGCGTGGCAGGAGCGGCCGGCGTGGCGATGGGCCCCTGCGCGGGGTCGGCGGTCTTCTTCTTGTCGGCGAGCGCGCGCCCGGCGTTGCGGCCGATGCGGCTGATGCCGGTGGCGAGGAGGCCGTTCCCGAGCGCGAGCGCGTGGGAGCCGCCCTTGCCGTTCATCGTGGAGTAGAGGCCGTAGCCCCCGACGACGAGGCCGCCGGCGAGCCGCAGGTCGACGGGCCCGACGTCCATCCGCTCCTCGCCGAAGTACCCCTCGGCGAAGGACGCCGCGAACACGGTGCCCTGGGTCTCGGCAGTGTGGAGCACGGCCTCGGCGACGGTCTCCGAGACCTCCTTGGCGCGCGAGATGCGCCCGCCGAGGTTCTTGATCTTGTCGACGGCCTCGGCGAGGGCGCCCTTCTGCTGCTTGTCGGGCAGCTTCTCGCCCTGGAGGGCCTTGCTCAGCGCGGTGGGTGGCATCCGTACCTCTCGTAGGGGGCGCCGCCCCCGGTGGTCGCGACCGGAACCAACCGGTCACGCCCTCCTTGTACGGCGTGGATGCGAGGTTTGCGGCTCGTTTCGCCAGCCGCCGTCAGCCGCGCGGAGGCGGTCGGACGCGGTCAGCGGGCGGGTGGTCAACCGCGGCGCGGTCGATGGGGTGCCAGGGACCCACTGCGACCCGACCGCTCCGCAAACGGCTGCCGCCGGACAACCGCCCGCCCCGAGGGCATGAGGCGGCCCGTCGAACAGCGGCGAACGTTGAAGGCCAGCGGCCTCCTACTTCACTTCAGCCGCTACGAACCCGATCGGGAGGAGGCCCCCGAGCTGCTCGCTCCTGAGGATCCTCACGCCGTGTCCGCCGACGGAGGTGCGCAGGCTGTCCAGGGTGAACCTGCGCTGCCCCGGAAACCCTGCCCACCCGAGGAGGTGGGAGGTGGCCCTCGATCCGACCGTGGCGTCGTGGAGGTACGTCGGGACGACCAGCCGACCGCCGGGCCGCAGCACGCGGAGCATCGCGTCCAGCGCGCCGTCCAGGTCCGGCAGGAGGTGGAGCACGTTCGCCGCGACGACCGCGTCGAAGGAGCCGGGGGGCTCGTTCATCGCGTACACGTCCAGCACCCGGGTGGTCACGTTCGGCATCGCGGCGACCCGCCGCGCGAGGCGCTCGACCATGGCCGGCGCGTAGTCGGTCGCCACCACCTGGCCGACCACGGGCGCGATGGCGGCAGTCACGAGGCCGGTGCCCGCAGCGAGCTCGAGCACCCTCTCCGAGCCTCGCACCACGTCCGCCACCTGCGCCGTCATGCGCGGCACAGGACCCCCGAGCAGCCACATCGAGGCGTCGTAGCGTGCGGCCGTCCGGTTCCAGAAGCCGAGTCCGTCGGTCGTCATGTCGCCTCCTTCCGTGGCCGCAGGGGCCCATCCATCCACCAGGCGTACAGGCTCGGGAGCACCACCAGGGTCAGTACCGTCGAGGTGAGCAGTCCGCCGATCACGACCGTGGCGAGCGGCCGCTGGACCTCGGCCCCCGCACCGTGCCCGAGCGCCATCGGCAGGAACCCGAGGCCGGCGACCAGCGCCGTCATCAGGACCGGCCGCAGCCGCAGCTCCGCCCCTTCGCGGGCGGCGCCCTCGGCGCTCATGCCTTCCTCCTGCAGCTTCCGGATCTGGCTCACCAGCACCACCCCGTTCATCACCGCGATGCCGAACAGGGCCACGAACCCGACCGCGGCGGAGATCGAGAACGGCAGCCCGCGCAGCGCCAGCGCGAACACGCCGCCAGTGACCGCCAGCGGGACGTTCGCGTACACCAGGAGCGTGGTCTTGACCGAGCGGAAGTTCGCCTGCAACAGGACGAAGATCAGGACCAGCACGAGCGGGACGAGCACCGCGAGGCGGGCCGACGCCTCCGCGAGGTTCTCGAACTGGCCGCCCCAGTCGAGCACGTAGCCCTTCGGGACCACGTCCGCGGCGGTGATGGCGGCCTGGGCGTCGGCCACGAAGCTCGCCACGTCGCGCCCGCGCACGTTGGCCTCGATCGTGAGGCGCCGCTGACCGCTCTCGTGGCTCACCTGCAAGGGCCCTTCCTCGATCGTCACATCCGCGACCTGGTCGAGGGGCACCGAGCCGCCGCCGGGCCGCGCGACGAGGATGGCCCCCACCCGCGCCTCGCTCTCCCGGACCTGCGGCGCGAACCGCACCTGCACCACGAACCGCTGCCGGCCCTTCACGACCTGGGTGACCGGACGGCCCCCCAGCGCCTCGATCGCGTCGGTCACGTCGGCGGCGTTCAGGCCCAGCCGGGCGATGGCGGCCCGATCCACGTCCACCCGCAACATCGGCAGGCCCGCGACCTGCTCGACCTTCACGTCCGCCGCCCCCTCGACCCCGGAGAGCACGCCCGCGAGCGCGTCGCCGGTGGTCTTCAGCACGTCGAGGTCGTCGCCGTACAGGATCAGCGCCACGTCGGACCGGACGCCCTCGATGAGCTCGTTCGTGCGCAGCTCGATCGGCTGGCTGAACGCGAAGTTCACGCCGGGCACGTCGGCCCGGAGCCCAGCCTCCATCGCTGCCACCAGCGACTCCTTGTCGTGGGCCTCCACCCAGTCCGCGGGCGGGGTCAACATCACGATCAGGTCGCTGAAGTCGACGCCCATCGGGTCGGTCGCGATCTCCGCCCTCCCGGTCTTGCTGACCACCGTGCGGAGCTCGGCCGGGAACCGCGCGCGCAGGGACCGCTCCACGGCGCCCGCCTGGACGATCGACTCCTCGAGCGACACCGAGGGCGGACGGACGATCTGGATGGCGACCGCCCCCTCGTCGAGCTTCGGCACGAACTCGGCGCCGAGGAACGAGCCGGTGACGCCGGAGCACAGGAAGCCGGCGACCGCCACCGAGGTCACGAGCCAGCGCCGACGCATTCCGAAGGCGAGCACGGGGCGGTAGGCGGCGTGGGCGAGGCGCAACAACCACGTCTCGTGCTCGGTGGCGCCCTTCAGGAACACCGCCGCGAGCACCGGCATCAACACGAGCGCGAACACGAGCGAGCCGAGCAGCGCGAAGACCACCGTCGCCGCCATTGGCCGAAACATCTTCCCTTCGATCCCGGTCAACCCGAGGATCGGCAGATACACGAGGATGATGATGCCGACCGCGAAGGTCACCGGGCTCGCGACCTCGCGGGCGGCGCCGAGGATCACCGTCTCGTCGACCGGCAGCCCCTTCTTGCGTCGCTCACCGACCACCCGGACGATGTTCTCGATCATCACGACCGAGCCGTCGACGATGAGGCCGAAGTCGATGGCGCCGAGGCTCATCAGGTTCCCGGAGATGCCGGCGAAGCTCATCCCCGTGAACGCCACCAGCATCGACAGCGGGATGGCGGAGGCGACGATCAGCCCCCCGCGCAGGTTCCCGAGGGTCAGCAGCAGGACGGCGATCACGAGCACGCCGCCCTCGAACAGGTTCCACCGCACGGTGCCGATGGTGCGGTCGACGAGCTCGGTCCGATCGTAGAACACCTCGATCGTCACACCGTCCGGGAGCGTCGGGGCCAGGTCGTCGACGGCCTCCTGCAGCGCCAGCGACACGACCCGCGAGTTGCCGCCCATCAACATCATGCCGATCCCGGTGACCACCTCGCCGCGGCCGTCACGGGTGACCGCGCCCTGGCGGATCATCGGCGCGAACACCACGTCGCCGAGCATGCCAACGGTGATGGGTGTTCCCTCGTCCGTGGTGTCGACCACGACCGCCGCGATGTCCTCGAGGCCCTCGTACAGCGCTACGCCGCGGACCAGCGTCTGCTCGCGCCCCTTCACGAGGTAGCCGCCGCCCACGTTGGTGTTGTTCCGCTCGAGTGCCTCGAACAGCTCGTCAAGGGACACGTCGTAGCTCGCGAGCCGCTCCGGCGTGACCTCGACCTGGTACGTCCGGAGCTCGCCACCGAACGTGTTGATCTCCACCACCCCCGGCACCGAGCGCAGGCGGGGGGCGATCTGCGACTCGAGCACGTCGCGCAGAACCATGGCCCGGTCGGCTTCGGGCAGGCCGTCGCCGCGCACCTCGAACTGGAAGATCTCGCCGAGCCCCGACGAGATCGGCGCCATCTCGGGCTCACCGAAGCCCTCCGGGATCCCGTCCCGCGCCTCCGACAGGCGCTCGGAGACCAGCTGCCGCGCCCAGTACAGGTCGGTCCCCTCGTGGAACACCACGGTCACGACCGACAGCCCGAACCGGGACAACGAGCGGATCTCCTCGACCTCCGGGAGCCCGGACATCGCGCCTTCGACCGGGTACGTCACGAACCGCTCCACCTCGAGCGGCCCGAGGCCCGGCGAGTCGGTGAGGATCTGCACCTGGACGTTGGTCACGTCGGGCACCGCGTCGATCGGCAGCCGGGTCGCGGCCCGCACGCCGAACAGCACGGCGAGGAGGACCAGCACCACCACCAGCAGCCGGTTGCGCAGCGACCAGGCGATCAGCCGGTCGAGCGAGCCGATGTCCTCCCCGCGGAACAGGGCCTTGTTCTCACGCTCCTCGCGCGGGTCGACTTCCCGCGTCGGGTGGTCAGTGGGCATGGCCTTCCCCCAGCTCGCCCTTCGCGAGCTCGCTCTTCAGGGTGAAGGCGCCCTCGACGACGACCCGGGCGCCGGCCTCGAGCCCCGAGATCACCTGAAGGCGCCCGTCGGACATCGACTCGGTCCGGACAGCGACGACGGCGTACCGGCCGACCTCCTCCTCCACGAACACGCTCTGGCGGCCTTCGACATCCTGGACGGCGGCGGCGGGGAGGACGAGTCCGTCTCCCGGCGAGTCACCGCCGAGCGCCAGCCGCGCCTGGGCGAACATGTTGGGCTTGAGCCGATGTCCGGGGTTGGGTACCACGACCCGCACCTCCGCGGTGCGGCTGTCGGGATCGAGCCAGCCACCGATCTGGTCGACGGTGCCCGTGAACAGCTCGCCTCCGTAGGCGTCGGCCGTGAACGAGACCGCCGCGCCGACCTGGACCGCCGCGAGGCTGCGCTCGTACACGTCGAGCAGGAGCCACACCTCGTCGAGGTTCCCGACGTGGAACAGAGGGTCACCCGAGGCGACCGAGCCCCCGAGCGAGGCCTCGATGGCCAGGACCTCGCCGGCGATCGGGCTGCGCACCGAGAACCGCGACGAGAAGTGCTCCCCGTCCTTGGGACGCACCTTCCCGGGCGCCACGCCGAACACCCGCAGCCGCTCCTCGGCGGCCTCTGCCTCCGCCGCGGCCACGGTGTACGCGGCCTCGGCCTCCGCGACCTCGGCGATCGACGAGAACCCGCCGGCGCGGAGCGTCTCGATGCGCTCCCGCCGCGCCCTCGCCGCTTCGAGGCGCGCGGACCCGGCGAGGTGCTCCCCGATCGCGGTCCCGAGCTCGGGGGACAACACCGTCGCCAGCCCGCCGCCGACGTCCACCGGGTCCCCCGGGCGGACCAGGATGCGCTCCAGGGTGCCCGCGGTCACCGCCGAGACCCGGGCCTCGCGGCGGGGATCGAGGGCGATGCGCGCGGGGACGGTGGTCTCGGCGTCCAGGGGGACGGCGGCCAGCGCCTCGACGCGAAGCCGAGCGTTCTCGAGGGCGGCCCCCGCGAGCGTGACTTCGTCGCCGTGGCCGCCGTGGCCCGCCTCCTCCTCGTGGTGCTCCTCCGCGGGGGTGCCCGCGCAGGCGGTCAACAGTAGGGACAGGACCGCGAACGGTCCCAGCTTCGTGAGCGCGTTCATCGGGCCTCCTCGGCAGCCGCCGGGATCAGGTGAGGGTCGTCGTTGGCGAGCAGGGCGTCGAGGCGGACCTCGACCGTGGACTGGCGGGCGTCGAGCGCCGCGACCCAGCCGTCGAGCACCTCGCGTCGGAGCAGCACGGCCTCCGACACGTCGATCTCCCCGGTGGTCCAGCCGAGCTCGATCGTGTCGAGCGCGGCGCGGGCGTCGGCTTCGAAGTCTCCGAGTCGGCCGAGCGCCCGATCGGCGTACGCGGCCACCTCCGGGGTCGACGCGACCTCCGCGGCAGCCCGGGCGCGGACGACCTCGAGCTCCGCGAGCGCTGTCGTTCGTGCGGCGAGCGCCTCTCCCGTGGCTCCCTGGTTGCGGTTCCACACCGGCAGGCCAACGGTGAGCTGCGGGCCGACATCACCCGGGTCACCGTGGGCTTCGTCGCGCTGGAAGAAGACACCCACCCCGACCAGCGGCACCGCGGCGGCCCGCTCCCGGGCGAGCGCCGCGTCGGCCACTCGCACCCGGGCTTCGGCGGCGACCACGTCCCAGCGCGTCGCTCCGGTGGAGGCCACCGGCACGGCGGAGATCGGATCGTCCGCGAGCTCTGCGGTGAGGGCGTCGGGTGCGTAGGCGACGAGGCCAGTGCGAGCAGCGGCGTGCTCCCGGCGCGCCGTGATCGCCAGCGCGGTCGCGTCGGCTTCAGCCATCCGGGCGAGCCGGACGTCGAGGGGCCCCGCCTCTCCGACCGCCTCGCGGGCCTCGACGGACTCGCGGAGCCGGGAGGCCTGGAGCATCGCCTGATCGGCCAGCTCCCAGCGCTCTCGGGTGGTGATCGCCCACGCGTAGCTGGCCCGCGCCAGGGCGGCGACCTGCAGGTCGGTGCGCCGGCTCTCGGCCTGTGCGGCGTCGACGCCAGCCCGGGCGGCCGCGCGGGCGTGCCAACCCTCGCCGCTCACGGAGAGGGGCTGGTTCAACGTGCCCTGGACGAGTCCGCCCGCGACGGCGACGCCGACGGAGGCCTCGGGGTTCTCGAGGAAGGTGCCGACCTGGCGGCGTGCGGCCTCTGCGGCGGGGATCGCGGCCGAGGCGGCCACGGCATCGGGGTGGCGCGACAACGCGGAGCGGACCACGTCGTCGGCCGTCAGGGGTGCGGCCCACGCGGCGGCTGGCCAGAGGCCGAGCAGCAGCGCGGACGACACCCCGCGGATTGCGGGGATCAAGGGGTTCACCTGGGAAGGAGGGAGCTCGGGACGTCGAGGTGACGTGATGACCGGACGACGCCGTGCGCGTCCGATCGGACTTCGAGACCGACTTCAGGTGATGGGAGGGCGGAGCGGCGGCTTGACCCCGGCAGTGGGCGGGCCGCGGTCGTTGTTCGCGAGGCCCTGCTCGGAGCAGGCGGAGAGCACCAGCGCCTCGGGCCGGGCGCCGTGGGAGGGAACGGCCGAGATGGACGGGCAGCACTTGCAGTGGTGGTCGAGCGGGGTGCACCCGTGCTCGTCTGCATCGCCGCAGTCCTCGGTCGCCGCCACCTCCTCGTGCGTGTCCGAGTGGGGCAGATGGCCGTCATGTACGAGGTGCGCGATCGTCTCCACCACCTCGTCGCTCCCGGGAAGGAGGCCGAACACGAGGAGCGCGCACAGCAGCAGGTTCGCGACGCGGGCGAGCCGACGCCGCGTCGAGCGGCGGATCCGGACCCAACAGGGAAGCGAAAGGGGCACGGATTCCTATCGCACCATGACCCACCCCTGTCAAGGCACGAAGGCGACGCATGTACCTTCGAGGTCCTCGTCCGGCGCCTCGGACTCGCCGATCCCGGGCTCGGACCGGCTCGAGCGTAGCGCGAGCTGGCTCGACGACCTGCTGCACTGGTACCGACACAGGCCGAGGAAGGCCGGCGGAGGGGCCGCCCCCCACCTCTGGGACCATCGTCGATGGTGCCTGTCCCACAACGCTCCCCATCGGCCCATCGGGCACGGAGGTTCCCGATGGCGAGCCGAGCGAAGTGGTGGGAGGCGGTGCCCCTGGTGGGTGGAGTCGTGGCCTGTGCGGCGTGCTGTACGCTTCCGCTCCTGGCGGCGGCAGGGGTGGGTTCGGGCGCGTTGTTGCGGCTCACCGAGGTCGCAGAACCACTCGGCATGACCCTGCTGATCCTCGGCGCGGCCGTGGCGGCGCTCGGATTCCTGCGGAGGCGCCTCGGTGGGCCGCCGAGCTGCGGGAACGAGGCCTGCGCAGTGGATGGAAGCTGTGGATGCGCACCAGCCACCACGCATACGAAGGGGTAGACGCCCCTCGTGACGCCAGTCGAACGCCGCATCCTGCACGAGGCGATGGTCCGGTTCGCCGACGGCGAACGGGGCGCGTTCGACGTGGTGTTCTCGGGCTTGTGGCCGCTGCTCCTCGCCGTGGCCTCGCGCGGCCTCCCCGACGCGCGGGATGCCGAGGACGCAGCACAACAGGCGCTCCTGAAGGTCTTCGCCCGCATCGTCGACCTCGACCGGGACCGTGACGGCGTCGCGTGGGCGGTCACGATCACAGCGTGGGAGGTCCGAACCCTTCGCAAGCGCCGGGACCGCCGCCGGGAGGATGCGCTCGGAGACCTCGACCCGCGCGACGCCGACGACCCCGAGGCGACCGCGGTCGGTCACGACCTGCTGGCGGCCGTGTCGGCGCTCGTCGGAGAGCTCTCGCCGCTCGATCAGGGCGCGCTCGCCTCCGCGCTGGCTGGAGAGGCGCCGGACGAGACGATGCGAAAACGCCGCCAACGAGCGCTGTCACGCCTGCGGGACGCGTGGAGGAGGTTCCATGGTTGACCTCGAACGACTCGCGGTCCAGGCCCGCCGCCGGGCCGAGCGGGGACGGCTGCTGGCCGCCGCCCGGGTGCTGGGGGTCGTGGTGCCGCTCGGGCTCGTGGCCGCCGCGGCGGGCGTGTCGCTGCCCCCGTGCCTGGGCGCCACCGCGCTCCTCGCCCTGCTGACCGTCTGGCTGCGGTGGTGGGACGGGGACGGG
>JBEBJC010001417.1:0-1804 GCA_040080105.1 Myxococcota bacterium | reverse complement strand
CGTCCCCTGGGCAGACGAGCTCGGTCGCCGGCACCGACGGAGCGGACCACGCCACCGCGCGCTCGGCGAGCACGTCGCGATGCCGTCGGCGCACGCGCTCGCGATCCGGCGACGATGCCCATTCCCCGGCGGTGCAGGCCGCCACTGGCCGCAGCACCCGCAACCGGCTCGCGTCGCCGACCCACTCGACCAGGGAGGCGCTCACCAGCTCGTCGAGCTCGGCCGACCCGCCGTCGGGCGCCGACACCTCCGCCGCCAGCTCGAACGGGAACGTGCGCCCTTCGAACACCGCGAGGTGGATCACCACCCAGCGGGCGCGCGCGCTCACCTGGTCGATCGCGGCGCTCAACACGTGCTGCAGGCGCTCGGGCACCGCGGACCGCAACGAAGCCACCAGCGCGACCGGAGCGGTGCGGGCGAGCATCGCGCCCGCGACCTCGATCCCCAACGGGAGCGCGCCCACCAGCGTCACGACCTCGAGCAGCGCGGCCTGGTCGCCGTCCTCGGGAGGGAGCCCGCCCCGCGCACGCAGCAGAGCCACCGCCGGCTCGAGCTCCAGCGGCGGCACCGGGAGCACCAGCGGCTTCGACCCGTCCGGGGGCTCGACCGAGGTGATCAGCAGGTCGATGGCGGAGGACATCGCCTCGAACACCGCCCAATCGTTCACCGCGCGCGCGTCGACGTCGTCGAGGACGATCAACAGCGGCTCGATCCACCGCTCGAGCGCGAGCCGCACCGAGGCGGCGTCCTGGAGCTGCAGGACCCGCGCGATCGCCACGAACAGCTCGTCGTCCGACGCCCGACCCGCGGCGTCGACCCACGCCACCCGTCGGCGCGACTCTCCGGCGATCGCCGCGGCCGCCGCGGTCTTGCCGACCCCGCGCAGCCCGAACAGCCACACCGGCCCGTGCTCCAACCCGGTCCGGATCCGCGTGAGCAGCACCTCGCGCCCGAACATCCGGCGCGGCGGTCGGCGGCGCGACCCGGCGCGGATCGGGTGGAAGCTGTACCCCACGCTCCGGGTGGTGCGGATCTGCGCCGGCGTGTCGTCCTCGCCGTCGCCGAGCTTCGACCGCAGGCGCCGGACGGCGGTGTCTACCGCGCGGGAGCTCGCCCGGGGGTGGAAGTGCCACACCGCCGTCAGCAGCTCGGCCTTGTCCACCACCTGCTCCGGCCGCTGCACCAGGTAGGTCAGCAGGTTGACCTCGGTGTCGGTGAGCTCGAACCTCCGCGTCCCGCGGGCGCCGACGCCGGTGCGGAGATCCACGGTGCCTCCGGGCAGATCGACGAGGGTGCGGGGACGCTCGGTCATGGCGCGATCGCTCTCCTTCGAGGATCGGGGTCTCCACCGTATCGCTAGGCGCGCAGGATCTTCTCCATCTTCCGTCCCTTCGCCAGCTCGTCGACCAGCTTGTCGAGGTACCGGATCTTCTGCATCAGCGGGTCCTCGACCGCCTCCACCCGCACGCCGCACACGACGCCGGTGATGAGGGACGCGTGGGCGTGCAGGCGCGCGGCCGCGAACAGGTCCTCGAACGAGGTGCGCGCCTCGAGGTGGGCGCGCAGCTCGGCGTCGTCGAAGCCCGTCAGCCACAGGATCACCTGGTCCAGCTCGGCCTGGGTGCGCCCCTTGCGCTCGACCTTCGTCAGGTACAGCGGGTAGACCGAGGCGAACGACATGTCGAAGATCCGGGCCCTCATGGGTTCCGCTCCGTGTTCCCCCGCCGGTACCGAGCTGGCGGGCCGGGCGCAACCCGAGTCGCCGGTTACGAGGCGGCCGGAGGCGCCCGTGCACCCCACCCGC
>JBEBJC010001416.1:0-1806 GCA_040080105.1 Myxococcota bacterium | reverse complement strand
TGTGGCTACGTGCTCGGGGGCCCCGGCGACGCCGAGCACCACAACCTCGCGGTGATGTACGACGGGTACCTCGTCCACCCGTGGTCGCCCGAGTCGGGCGGTGGCGGCCTGTCGTTCCTCACGTTCGACGATCCGTGTGCGCCCGAGGTCGTGGGCCAGGTGGCCGCTCCGGCGATGCGCGAGACCCACACCCTCGCGTTCGGTGAGGCCGACGGCCGCGAGTACCTCGCGGTCGACGCGCTGAACCCGGCCGACCCGACCGGCGCCTCCGGCGGGGTCGGGTGGTTCGACGTGACCGACCGCTCCGCCCCGGTGTGGGTGTCGGAGCTCGACACGCCGAACTTCCACTACCCGGACAGCTACCTCCGGGTCACGTTCTCGTCCTCGTGGCAAGGCCCGGTCCTGTACGTGGCGGCGGCGTTCAACGGGGTGCACGTGGTCGACGTGAGCGATCCGCTCGCACCGGCGCTGGTCACCACCGTCACGTTCGACCCCCCGCACCTGGTCGGGGCGGTGCACGTGGTCGGGAACCTCGCGATCGCGGCGTCTGCGGGCACGCCGCGGGTGGTGATGCTCGACGTTTCCGACCCGTGGGACCCCGAGCCGATCCCCGGGGGCGACTTCCTCACGGTGAACGCCGCAGGGCAGCTCGACAACTACTACTTCTCCTCCCTCGGGGGTCGGTACGGGCTGTTCGCGCGCAACGACCGCGGCGGAGGGCCGATCGTGTACGACCTCCACGATCCGCGCGCCCCCACCTGGCTGGGGGAGTGGCACACCGACGACAGCGACGGCGCCTACGTGTACCGCCAAGGTGACCACCTGTTCCAAGGGGACAGCAACTTCGGCGTGGTGTACGACTTCTCCGACCCGTCCGCCCCGACCGAGATCGCTCGGGTCGACGCCGCGGGCGACCTCGACACGATGAGCCCGATCGGCAACGTGGTGATCGTGTCGGTGGACGAGGGTGCGGTGCCGGGCCAGGCGTCGACGGTGTTCCCGTGGGCGGCTGCGCCCGACGCCGACCCGCCGGCGGTCGAGCTGGTGGACCCCCCCGACGGCGCGCGCGCGATCGCGCCGACCGGCCGGATCGGGGCGGCGTTCGACGAGTGGGTGGAGCGGGCGAGCGTGTTCGAGGGCTCGTTCCGGGTCACCGACGCAGCGGGCTGGCCGGTCGCGGGCCGGTTCAACGTGCAGGAGTCGCTGGTGAACTTCACCCCCGACGAGCCCCTGCCGGCCGACTCCACCATCCACGTGGTGATCCCGGCGGGCGGGATCACCGACATCAGCGGCAACCCCACCGCGCAGGAGGTCTCGTGGTCGTTCTCCACCTCGCCCTGAGCGGGTGTACGGGCGACACCGTCCCCTCCCCGGCCCCGGTGGCCGAGGCGGAGGCCACTGCGGGCCCGCCGGTCCGCGGGCGGGTCGGCGAGGGGATCGTGCTCGACGGCTCTGGCTCGACCGGCGACACATTCCGGTGGACGCTGTCCGACGGTCGGGCGTTCGACGGCGCGCGGGTCGAGGTGGTGTTCGACGTCCCGGGGCACACCACCGCGGTGCTCGAGGCGGTCGACGCGGCCGGGCGCTCCGACACCGCCAGCACCTCGGTCACCGTCACCTTGCCCGCGCTCCCGGTCGCCCCGGTGGCCGGCGCGTCGATCGTGGTCGACGGCACCTCGGCGTACGTGGTGATGCCCGACTTCGATCGGGTCGTGCGGGTCGACCTCGAGGCCCGCGCGGTGGCCGCGGGGTGGGACGTGTGTGATCGGCCGCGCTCGGTCGCGCTCGGGCACTGCAGGCGATCGG
>JBEBJC010000308.1:0-8763 GCA_040080105.1 Myxococcota bacterium | reverse complement strand
TCCTCTGCACAACCGACGAACGACAGAACAGCGGCGAGTCCAACCAACATCAACCCTCCTCAGAATGACGGCGGACCGTAAGCCGACGGGAGGGGTTCGTGCAACCACACGTCACATCCCGCCACATCCGTCGTGATCGCGGAGCGTTAGCAAGTGCCGATGCCGCGCCGCTTGCCCACCGCGACCGCCCTCCAGTGGATCACCACCCGGTACCTGCAACAGCGGTTCACCAGCGCCGCCCACCTCCGCACGCTCCTGCTGGCCCGGTTCCGGCGCGCCGACGCGTACGACCCGGCCGACACGGCGGCGTACGAGGCCCTGGTCGACGCGGAGATCGCCAGGCTCACCGCGGTCGGCGCGCTCGACGACGCTCGGTTCGCCGAGGCGCGCGCCCAGGCGCTCCGCCGTCGCGGGGCGAGCGGGCGGAAGATCCGGGCGACCCTGCGGGCGAAGGGCGTGCAGGCCGAGCTGGTCGAGGACGCGCTGCGCGACCCCGAGGCGGAGGACGATCCGGAGCTCACCGCGGCGCGCACCTGGGCGCGAAAGCGCCACCTCGGCCCGTGGCGCTCCGGACCCGCCGACCCCGAGCGCCGCGCGAAGGAGATCGCGCGGTTGGTCCGCAACGGGTTCGACTACGGCACCGCCCGGCGGGTGGTCGACGAGCCTCCCCCAGACGGGGGGTGCCCGGAGTAGGCTCTTCCGGTTCGCCCCGAGGTCGCGATGTGGGTTCGGCCGAGAGTCCCGGAGTACGACATCGCCGAGTGGCGCCGCCAGCCGTTCCCCGACCGCGTCCGGGCGGTGTGTCGGGCGTGGGCGCTGCAGGGGTACGGCAGCCCGATCGCGGTGTACCTGGCGTACGTGTCGAAGATCGCGGCGTACATCGCCGCGTGGGTCGGGTTCTGCGTGGTCGGACCGGAGCGGTCGATCGCGAACCTGCCGACCTGGTGGGCGTCGGACGTGGCGTTCCAAAAGGCGGTGTTGTGGACGATGTTGTTCGAAGGCCTCGGGTTCGGCTGCGGCAGCGGTCCTCTCACCGGCCGGTACCTGCCGCCGATGGGTGGCGCGCTGTACTTCCTCCGGCCTGGAACGACGAAGCTCCCGCCGTGGTTCGGGGGGCACCGTCGCACGCTGCTCGACGTGGCGCTGTACGCGATCACCGTCGCCGCGCTGGTCCGTGCCCTGGTCGCGCCGGTGGTGGGCCTCGAGCACGTGTTGCCGTTGGTCGTGCTGGTACCGGTGCTCGGCGTGCTCGACAAGACCCTGTTCCTGGTGTTCCGCTCCGAGCACTACTGGTCGGTGCTGATCTGTCTGCTGTTCCCCGATTGGCTGGCCGGGGTGAAGGTGGTGTGGCTCGCGATCTGGTGGTGGGCCGCCACCTCGAAGGTCAACGCCCACTTCCCTGCGGTGATGGCGGTGATGGTGAGCAACAGCCCGTTCTCGCCGACCGCGCTCAAGAAGGCGATGTACCTTGATTTTCCAGACGATCTGCGGCCTTCACGGCTGGCGTCCGGCCTGGCCCACCTCGGCACCGCGCTCGAGTACGCGTTCCCGCTGGTCCTCGTGCTGTCCGACGGCGGGCCGGTGACCTGGGTGACCCTCGGGGTGATGACCGTGTTCCACCTGTTCATCCTGTCGGAGGTGCCGATGGGGGTCCCGCTCGAGTGGAACGTGATCATGATCTACGGCGGGTGGGTGTTGTTCGGGGTGCATGCCGACACCGCCACCTGGGCGGTGAGCTCACCCGGGCTGCTGGCGTGGCTCGGGGCGTTCCACCTGGCGCTCCCGCTGTGGGGTAGCCTGTACCCGAGCCAGGTGTCGTTCCTGCTCGCGATGCGCTACTACGCCGGCAACTGGGCGTACAGCGTGTGGCTGTTCCGCGACGGCGCGAGCGCCAAGCTCGACCAGCTGGTGAAGTCCTCCGGCCCGGTGCGGGAGCAGCTCGGCTGGCTGTACGACACCGACACCGTCGACGCCCTGCTGTCGAAGGTCGTGGCGTTCCGGTTGATGCACCTGCACGGGCGCGCCCTGCACGACCTGCTCCCGCGCGCGGTCCCTTCGATGGACGGGTACGAGTGGCTCGACGGAGAGGTCGTCGCCGGCATGGTCGTCGGGTGGAACTTCGGCGACGGACACCTGCACGACCGCCAGCTGCTGCAGGCGGTGCAGGCCCAGTGCCGGTTCCTGCCGGGTGAGCTGCGGGTGGTGATGGTCGAGTCGCAGCCGCTGTTCGGCAGCGGGCTCGCGTGGACCATCGCCGACGCACACGACGGGGAGCTCGCCGCCGGTGAGACCGCGGTCGCCACCCTCTCCGACCGTCAGCCGTTCCCGCCGCCCGCGTGAGCCCGCCGGCGGACGGCCGCCAGCAACGCCGGCGCCCACAGCCAGCCGACGGCCCCGCTCGCCCCGGTCGAGCACCCGTCCTCACACGGCGTGCCGCCCGGTTCGTTCGCGAGCTCGGCGGCGGTCCGACCGGCGGCCGTGTCCCCGGTCGACCCGGTCGCCCCGGTGGCGCCGGTGGGCTCGGTGGTGACCTCGCCGCCCGTGTCGGAAGTCAAGGCGTGCGCGCTCCCCGCCAGCAGAACCACGACCCACGATGCCACACGACCTCCCTGCACTGGTCTACCCCGGGCGCGGTTGTCCGGCGCCCCGGGACGCATTAACAGGCAAGACCGAACTGCGTCCGCGCGTGACCCCGGCGGATGCAGGCCGCGCCTATCCGATCGTCCGGCGGGCCCCCAACCCGCCGATCCCGTGGGAGAGAAGTCCATGTCCAAGCAGGCGACCATCGCCAGCCTCGTCCGCGCCGCGGCCAACACCGAGGCCGAGTTCATCGCCACCGTGGAGTCGATCTTCGACGAAGACGAGATCGAGCGGATCCAGGAGTTCTTCGACCGGCTGAACATCCCGCGGAAGCAGGGCGGCAACGACGAGCTGCACGGACCGGTGCCCGACGTGGTCGGCAGCGCCACCACCAAGCTGTTCACCTTCAAGCAGGAGGTGGCGATCAGCGAGGACGGGATCCAGCGGTTCCTCGACCGGCACGAGCGCAAGATCAAGTGGCACGCGACCCACCCCGCGGTCGACGGCATCGACAACGTGGTGCTGCTGTTCCGCGCGGCGATGACCATCACCAACCTGCGCCTGGTGCGCCTGCGCCGGCTGCTGCAGACGAAGGACGAGCTCACGCCCCTCGAGTGGGCCGACGCGCGCAAGCTGATGAACAACTCGTTCCTGTCGTTCCGGAACTTCCTCACGCTCGTCGCGGGGGAGTGGATCGAGGCGATGCAGTCGACCGTCCCGCAAGAGGAGATCACCGCGAAGCTCGGCCGGTTCTACGAGCTGGTCGACGCGGAGATCCAGCGGCTCGACAAGCTGAAGGACGACCTCGAGGCGCGCCGCCGCGAGCTCGCGGTGTTGCCGGACGGCTACCCGCCGGTGAAGCCACCGGTGTACTTCCACGGCGACCTGCTCGGGAAGGGCCCGTGGAAGTTGTTCTGGCAGTCGCTGAACGACAAGGCGCACCACTTCCGCGAAGCGGTGGGCTGACCGGCCCTCCGCGCCCCGCGCGGGTCACAGCCGATCGTACTCGACGTAGGCCTTCAGGATCGCGCAGCTGCCGAGCTTCGGCGGCGCCTCCATGAACCACTTCGGCACCTCGCGCTGGTCCTTGTCGAACAGGGCGAGGCACGGCACCGCCACCGCGCGCCCCATCAGCCGCGCGGCCTTGTCGATCGCGTAGTTCCGCCGCTCGACCTTCACGTCCTGGGTCGACAGCGAGATCGACGGGGCCATCCCGGCGGAGAACTTGATCCGCTCGAACTCGCCCGCGCGGAAGTCCGCGGTGTACAGGCGCAGCAGGCGCGCGGTGATCCAGTACTGCTGGTCGGCCTTGGGAACGTTGTCGCCGAGCGCCGACCGCAGCGCGCTGGCGATCGCCTTCAGGTCGTCGCGCTGATCTTCGCCGTCGACGTACAGGCAGGTCATCCCGCCCTGCACCTCGGCGCCCGTGCCGGTGATCAGGTCGTCGCGGTACTCGTAGGTCGCGCCCGCCTCGCGCAGGGTCGTGTCGAGCGCCTCGCGCTGCTTCTGGATGTCGTTCGACGCGGCGAGCGTCGCGTCGACCAGCGCGTCGGGCTGGATCGTGGTCAGGCCGAGGTTCTTCGCCTGACGGTAGGTCAGATCGAGCACCCCGCGCCCACACACATCCTTGCCCTCGCTGTCGGCCACCAGCGACCACTGGCGCTCGAACGTCGGGCTCGCCGAAGCGAACGCCAACAATCGCACCACCGGGTCCTCGAGGCCGGAGCTGTCGAGCGCCGCCTTGAAGCTCGTGTACGGTGAGCCCTTCCGCGTGTACACCCACCGGTACTTCAACGGCTCGGCGTACACCTCGCGCAGCGCGCGGGCGAACGCCGGGTACAGGTCCTTGTCTTGGACCGAGATCTCCCAGTTCGGCTCGCCGCCGAGCACCTGCTGGGTCAGCTGGGGCACGCTCGGCTCGGCCAGGTCGCCGCTCGCGTTCTGCGCGACGCCGAGCTGATCGCGGCAGTTCGACAGGTCCTCGACGTACCCGGACTTGCTCGAGTTCAGCTTGAGCGCGCTGCACGCGGCCCCGCCGGCGAACAGCCACCCCGACAACATCAGCATCCCCGACACGATGTACACCGGCGAGAAGATCGCGCCGGTGCGCACCATCGTCCAGGTGCGCATGTACAGGTTGCCGAGGCGCGAGGTGAACACCACCGCGAACCCGCGCCGCTTGATCTCCTTGAGCAGGCCTTCGCGCAGCCGGGTGGCGTTCGGCTGCACCTTCTTCAGCCAGTCGGGGCCGGCCGCCTCTTCCGCTGCGGCCTGGATCGCCTTCGCGTCGCTCTCGGTGATGATGACGAACCGCGGCCCCTCCGGGGTCACCAGCGAGAACGAGTCACGGGGCGCCACCGCCATCGGGGCGGTGACCTGCTTCGGCCGGGCCGTCCCCGCCCGGTAGTGGAAGATCGGCGCGGCGCGGTCGACCGGGGCGAGGATGTAGCTGTTGTCCTGCTGCCGCAGCAGCTTCACGTGTTGGCTCGCGACCCCGAGCGTCTCCGGCAGCGTGATGTCGCTCGCGCCGGGGTCCGACCCGAGCCGGATCTCGGGCGCCTCGAACGGCCCGAACTTGGTCCCGCCGAACTCGGGCGTGAGCTGGAGGAAGGTGACCGAACGCGCCATGTGCCCCTCACCGCAGGATCGCAGCCGACGCAGTATGCTGTGCGTCCGGAGCGTCGAGTGAACATCTACCTCATCCCGTACACCGGGGTGCGCCACTGGATCGTCGGGCTCACGCTCGGCGCGGTCGGGCTGCTGTCGTGGTGGGTGGCGCTCCTGCTCCAGGTCGAGGTGCTGCCGTACCTGCACTGGACGTTCGGCGTCGGCTGGTCGCAGTCGTTCGACGGCCTGCTGTACGTGGGGACGCTGTGCGCGTCGGTGTCGGCCGCGTCCCTGGTGGCGGAGGCGTCGCTGCGCCGGCGGGCGATGCGGTGGCGCGTGTTCTACACCGCGCTCGGCTCGGGCCTCGCGTTCCTGACGCTGCTCCTGGGCTGGGGTGTGCTGCTGGTGATCCTCCGCCTGCTCTCGAGCGCCGACGAGGTGTTGCTCGACCCGGCGCTGGTCACCTTGCGGTACCGGGTGGCGGTGTGGCTGGCAGCCGGGTTCGCCGCCGGGTTCGGCCCGTTCGTCGCCCGGCGGCTGCACGCGTGGATCACCGCTCGGTGGAACTGGGGCGGGCGAGACGGCGGGACCACCACCACCTCGATCTCGTGGCTCGAGTGGGGCGGGCGCGCGTTCGCTCACCTGGGCGGAGGCATGGTCGCCGGCGCGTTCGCCGCGGCGGCGTGGCACGTGCCCGGGTACTACGACCAGCTGCAGGGTGACCTGTACGTGTCGGCGGCGCTCGCGGCGTTCGTGTTCGGCGCGCTGCACGGCTGGCTCGTGTGGCCGATCCCCGACGACCTGTACGCCGGGTGGGTGCGGGTGTTGTCGTACGAGCGGTACGGGTTGCGGATCCCGGTGCCGCACACCGACGGTTCGGCCGCGGAGCGGTTCGTGGGCCACTTCCCGCGCGGGCTCGACCTGTACCTCCCGGCCGAGGTCGGCGCGGCCGAGCTCCACGTGTCGTTCGTGAAGTCGGCCGACGGTCGGTACAGCGTGCGCGGGCTGTCGATCGCGCCCACGGTGGTGAAGCGGTTCCTCGAGCGGATCGACCTCCGGTACGACCCGCGCCGGCCCGCGCCGCTCGAGACCAGCCTCGGGATGGAGGACCGGGTGTTGCTCGGTGACCGAGGCCAGACCGAGGTCGAGTTCCTGATGTTGCCGAAGGAGGAGCGGTGATCGCGGCGTGGCTCGCCGGGTGCTTCCTGTCGGACCACCCCGCGCCGATCGACGGCACCACCTACCGGGTCGATGCCGACGTGCCGGCCGAGTCGAGCGAGATCCGCATCGACGCCCTCACCTCGTACGCCGAGTGCGCGGGTGCCAAGGTCGACGACATCGAGGCGTGCCTGCCCCGCGCCGACCGGGCGAGCGGCGAGCTGCACTTCAGCTTCGTGTTGCGCGACCCCACGTCGCTGCAGGACCTCCCCCGCGCGGTGAAGGCCGACCAGATCAAGGTCACCCACGACCGCGCGATCCAGTCCGGGGTGGAGCTCGTCCCCCACGAGCCGATGGCGTCCGGGCAGCTGTTCGTGTTGCTGATCGACGGCTCGGGCTCGATGTACGAGAAGGACGGGGAGCGGATCCGCAAGGTGTGGTCCGCGCTGCTGAAGAAGAGCGTGATCGACGGCTTCTACCCCGGCGGCAGCAACAAGAGCGGCGTGGTGCTGCTCAGGTTCTCCGACAAGGTGGTGGGGATCGACGGGGGCAAGCCGCAGGTGCTCACCACCCGCCAGGAGTACGAGGCGGCGGTCCGCGAGCACCTCCTGCGTCCGTCCGGCGGGTACACGCACCTGTACGGCGCAGTGCGGTACGCGATCACCGAGCTGTTGGACCAGCCCGAGATCCAGACGTTCGTGACGGTCCGCGGGGCCGAGCCGTCGGTGATCCTGGTCAGCGACGGGTTCAACAACGAGGCGCGCACCGACACCTGCGCGACGAACGTGCCGAAGTTGCAGTCGTTGATCGACCTGATCCGGGAGGTGCGCACCACGACCGGCTCGTCGGTGCGGCCCACGGTGTACGCGGTGGGCCTCGGCAAGGCGTACCGCAAGGGGGACAAGCCGGAGGGGCTGAACCGCCAGGTCACCCCGGCGGCGCTGTGTGGCCCGTACGCCGACTACCCGATCGACCCGTCCCTCGAGGACGAGGGGATCGATCACGTGTCGATGCGATGGATCGCCGAGGCCGGCGGCGGGCGCTCGTTCGTGCGCAGCAAGGCCAACGGGTTGGCCGAGGTCCTCGAATCGGCGGCGGCGACGAGATACCGCTGGTATGAGCTTTGGTATCGCGTGCCGGACAACTTCTACCACCGCAAGAGCTTCGAGGTCCAGCTGCAGCTGGACGCGATCGCGCGCGCCACCACCAGCTTCCGGGTGTTCCCGAACGCGTGGCTCGACGCGCCCACCGCGCGGCGAGAGGAGGGGGGTGCGTGGCACCGGCCGTCGCCGTTCGCCGACAGCCTGGCGATCCTGTTGCCGGCGCTCGGCGCGGTGGTGGTGGCGACCTACCTCGGACCGGCGCTGTTCAACGCGCGCCGCGCGCTGTTCCGTCGCGCCCGGCCGCGGGCGAAGAAGCGGTGATCGGCCCCATCGGCCGGTACGAGGTGCTGCAGGCCCTGGGCGAGGGGTACTTCGGCGTGGTGTACCTCGCGCGGGGGGAGGTCCCGGGCAAGGGCCCCAGGGGGTCACGCAGCCGGACCGTCGCGATCAAGCAGCTGCGCGGGGAGTGGACCCAGCGGGGGTTCGAGACGCTGGTGCGCGAGTTCGAGCTGCTCGACCGGGTGAAGCACCGGTCGATCTGCCGCGTGTTCGAGCTGCTCGACCGCGAGGCCGCAGTGGTGATGGAGTACGTGGAGGGGGCCACCCTCCGCCGGGTGCTCGAGGCACACGAGGCCGCGCGCGAGCCGATCTGGCCCGACGCCGCGCTCGAGATCGGGATCGAGCTCGCCGACTGCCTGTACCAGGCGCACGCGACCCCCGGGCCGTCGGGCGCGCCGCTGAACCTGGTGCACCGCGACCTGAAGCCCGAGAACGTGATGCTCACCCCGACCGGGGAGGTGAAGATCCTCGACTTCGGGCTGGCACGCATCGACGACGGGGCGCGCGACGCCGGGGTGAAGGGCACGCCGCTGTACATGGCCCCCGAGCAGGCGCGCGGCGAGCCGGTCGACCACCGCACCGACCTGTTCGGGCTCGGCCTGGTGGTGTTCGAGCTGCTCACCGGAGCCGCCGCGTACCCGGTCCCGTCGCGGGACCGCGACTCGGTGATCGACGGGCTGATGGGTCGGATCGAGCGGGCCGAGCTCGCGTCGGAGCTCGCGAGGCTCGATCGCGCGCACCCGGCGGCGGCGACGGCGATCCGGCACTGCCTCGCCGCCCGGGCGGCGGACCGACCCGAGGACGGCCACGTCGCGATGCTGGAGCTGCGTCGCGCGGTAGGGCGGCGCGGCGCGCTGGCGGAGTTCGCGGCGTACACCTTCGGGCCGCTCGGACCGCTCGGCGCCCCGGCCGGATCCGGGGGAAGCCCGCGCGTCGAGCCTCCACCTCCGCCGCCGGCTTCGGATAGGATGTCCCA
>JBEBJC010000307.1:0-8773 GCA_040080105.1 Myxococcota bacterium | reverse complement strand
CCCGCGACCCGTCGGGATCGTTCGGGCGCGGGTGCTGCTTGCGCGCGCCCCCGCCGAACCAGCGGGAGAACTCGCCCTCGGGCTCGTCGCGGTCGCGCGCGGCCTCCGGCGGGTCCTGTCGCGGGGGGAGGGGTCTCACCTGCACCTCACCCTCCCGCCGGCTTCGCGGTGCCGACGGTGCCGCCGGGCCCTGCGATGCCCTCGGTGATCGTCGCCGCCAACGCCGGAGGGAGCGCGGCGAGCAGCTTGCCCGCCTTGCTGTTGCCCATCGAGCTCACCACCTCGATCGCCAGCGCCTGGTCGAGCTTCTGCACCATCCCGGCCGCAGCGGCGGGCTTCATCGCCTCGACCGTCTTCACCACCTCGGCCACCCGAGCCGCGTGCTCGGCGTCGACCGCCTGGCGCAGCGCTTCGATCTCGGTCCGGAGCTTGTCGAGCTCGGTCGTGCGCTCCTCCAGCCGCTTCTCGATCCCGCGCAGCTCCTCCTCTCGCCCGACGATCGACTTCTCGCGCCGCTCGAGCGACCGCTCCTGCGCCTGTAGCCGCGCCGCCAGCTCTTGTAGGCCCTCCGCCCGGGGGTCGTACACCCGGTGGATCCGACCCTCTCCGTCGGCGGCCGCGAACCCGGCGACGCCGACCAGCAGCGCGCCCGCGGCGAACAGCCCCACCACCACCTTCGACGCCATCAGCTCGCCCTCCGCCACCAGCCGATCAGCCCCGTCTCGTCGAGCTTGTGTTGCTCGACCCTGGACGTCGCGGCGAACTCGACCTCGGCGGCCAGCTCGATCAGCCGATCGAGGGTGCCGCGCTCGCGCGCCGCGAGGGTCACGAGCTCGCGCTTCTGCCCCACGTCGCGCTGGCGCTCCACCAGCCGCGTCTCGGCGCCGCGGCGGGCCATCTCCATCCGCAGCGCGTACCCGTGGCGGTGCAGGTGGTCGGTCGCCTCGTCGCCCGGCGCGCACAGCGCGGCCTCGATCGCGGTGGTCGCGGCGTTGACCACCTGCTCCTGCAGCGCGCGCTCGCGCTCCGCGTTCGCGAGGTCGAGCTTCGCGAGCCGTTCCTTGTGCTCGGCCAGGCGCCGCAGCTTCACCACCGCGCTCATCCGACCTCCCTACCGACTCCCGTTCGGCGCTGGGGGGCGCGGCTTGAGCGCGTTCGGTGTCTCGGGCGTGTCAGCCTGCCCGGCGTCGGGCGCGCCGCGCCCCGAACCACCCGAGGGCCAGCGCCGCCACCGACCCGACCTCCGAGGGCCCGCCGCACCCACACCCGCCGGTGACCGGGGCGGACGGCGAGACCTCCTCGGGGCTCGCGCCCGGCCGCAGGTCGGCGCTGTGGTCGGCGATCACCGTGCCCGGGCCGGACTCGCCGAGCTGCTCCACGATCAGCGCCTTGTGGGTCAGCTGCGCCTCGATCCACTCCTCGGTCGGGCGTCCGCTGGCGTCCACCGCGGTCACCTGCAGGTCGTACCCGCCCGGCAGCCTCCACCGCGTCTCCTCGGTGAGGCAGTCGTGGTGCAGCTCGGATTCGAGCACTCGCGACACCTCGGGCAGCTCGGGGTTGAACCCGAACACCGGGTCGACCGTCATCTCCTCGGGTGAGAGGGTGGAGGTGAGCCGGGTGAGGTACGGGTTGCGGGTCAACATCGCGGTGGCGTCGGTGCAGGGGGTCACGATCGTGGCCTCGAGGTCGGCGGTGGCGACCCCCGGGTCGAACGACGCCTGCAGCGCCGCCCACTCGGCCGGGTACAGGGAGGGGTCGTTGTAGAACGACAGCTCGTCCACCGTGTTCGGCGCGGGGACCTGCCGGCGGAGCACCTCGAGCAGCAGCCCGGTGCCGGAGAACCCGTGGCTCGGCAGCGCCTGGAACCAGTCGAGCGGGACCGCCAGGCCCGCCAGCCCCTGCACGTCGTACTGGGCGCACCCGAGGTCGGTGCCCACCGAGCTCGTCGGCCCGGCGAACGTGGTCGCGAACCCGCGCCCGCCGGCCTCGTCGGCGGCGAGCCCGACCATCGACAGGAAGCTGCGCCCTCGGTAGAACCAGTCGTACACCAGCGGGTTCAGCTGCACGTGCAGGTACGACAGCGGCACCGCGCGGGACGGCCCCAGGACCACCACGGTGACCGGCATGTCCGGGGTCGCCGCGATGCCGGTCAGCGTGAGCGGGATCGACGGCCGGTCGCCCGCCCACTGGATCGCCAGCGGCTGCAGCGTGCCCTCCGCGGTGTCCTTCGCCAGCCGCAGAGCGAGGAAGTTCATCCCCGCCGACAGGTACGGCGACGCGGCGGCGGCGAACGTGTCGGGCAGGTCGTACCCGTTGTCTTCGAGCCACCGCACGAGGGCGTCGGTCGACGCCGCGTCGAGCACCACCGCCTCGTACGGGCCTGCGGTCTGGGTCGACAGCACCACGACCCCGGTGGTCGACCCGCCGCCCGTGTCGAAGTCGGTGTCGGCGTCCGAGTCGGCGTCGGTGTCGCTGTACGGGTTCCACCCGAAGAAGTCGCACTCGCCGGTCAGGGCGTACGACACCACCGGCTGGGGGTAGGTCCGCTCGAGCAGCAGGGTGAACAGCTGCTCGTTCGACAGCGACACCGTCGGGATACCGCTGGCCGGTAGCACCCACGCGAACTGCTCCGACGGGCCCTGGTACTGCACCTGCACGTGGGCGGTCACCGTGCCGGCGTTCACCTCGAACACGATGTTCTCGCCCGACTGGTCCACCGGCTGCTGGTTGTCACAGAAGAAGCCACCACAGGCGAACGCGGCCTCGGCGGCGACGAGCCACGGGATCCCCATCGACCCTCCCCGGCTCAGTTTGCCACGTCGCCGAGCCGCCCGCCTCCCTCAACTCGGGCGGGGTCGACCCGAAGGGGGCCCATGTCTACCCGGACCGAGCCCACGACGTGGTTCCAGGCCGTCGCCGCCCAGGGCGACATGTTGCTCGCCGGCGGCGTGTTCGCGCTGCTCGCGATCATGTTGATGCCGCTGCCCCCGCTGGCGATCGACGTGTTGATCACCGCGTCGGTGGCGGTGTCGCTGCTGCTGTTCCTGTCGGTGTTGTCGGTGCGGCGGCCGGTCGACCTGTCGTCGTTCCCGATCCTGCTGTTGGTGACCACCGTGTTCCGCCTCGCGCTGAACGTGGCCACCACCCGCGCGATCCTGCTGCACGGCTCGGAGGGCGGTCACGCCGCGGGCCAGATCATCGAGGCGATGGGCCACTTCGTGATCGGCGGCAACCTGATCGTGGGCGCGGTGGTGTTCGCGATCCTGATCGTGATCAACTTCGTGGTGATCACCAAGGGCGCCGGGCGGGTGGCCGAGGTCTCGGCCCGGTTCACCCTCGACGCGATGCCGGGCAAACAGATGGCGGTCGACGCCGAGCTCAACGCGGGCCTGATCGACGAGCGAACCGCCCGACACCGCCGGTCCGAGATCGCGATGGAGGCGGACTTCTACGGGTCGATGGACGGCGCGTCGAAGTTCGTCCGCGGCGACGCGATCGCCGGCATCGCGATCCTGCTGATCAACGCCCTCGGCGGGATCCTGATCGGGACGCTGCAGTACGACATGCCGCTGATGCAGGCGGTGCAGAACTTCACCGTCCTGACCATCGGTGACGGCCTGGCCAGCCAGGTCCCGACGTTGGTGGTGTCCCTGGCCGCTGGCCTCCTGGTGACCCGGGTGAGTGACAGCGAGCGCCGCGCGCTGCACGACCAGGTCGGCGACCAGTTGTTCTCGTCGCCGCGGCTGATCGCGCTGCTCGCCGGGTGCCTCGCGACGTTCGCGCTGGTCCCCGGGCTGCGCCTCCCGTTCTTCCTGATGGCGGCGTCGGTCGCGGCCCTCGCGTGGCAGCTGCGCGGACAAGAGAAGGCCGAGCGCCCCGGGGCGGACGGCGCGGTCGTCGACGAGGGGGGCGCCGAAGCCCGCCCGGAGGTCCGCCCCGAGGACCTGCTGCCGATCGAGCCCCTCGCGATCGAGGTCGGGCTCGACCTGCTGTACCTGGTCGACGAGGCGCAGGGCGCCGAGTTGGTGAAGCGGATCTTGCGGATCCGGAACCAGTTCGCGCAGGACCTGGGGGTGGTGTTGCCGCGGGTCCACCTGCGCGACAACCTGCGGCTGCAGGGCGGCGAGTACACGATCCTGCTGCGCGGCGAGCCGATCGCGCGCGGCCAGGTGCACGCCCGCCAGCAGCTCGCGCTCGATCCGGGCGGCACCGCCGGCCCGCTCAAGGGCCTGCTCACGACCGACCCGGTGTTCGGGCTGCCCGCGTACTGGATCCCGGACTCGCTGGTGCTCAAGGCGCAGACGCTGGGCTACACCGTGGTCGACGTCCCGACGGTGCTGTCCACCCACCTGGTCGAGGCGGTGCAGGGCATCGCGCACGAGCTGTTCGACACCCACCAGCTGTCGAAGGCGCTCGAGCGGGTCGCCGCCGACAGCCCGCGCCTGGTCGAGGACCTGATCCCCGAGCCGCTGTCGCGCGGCACGGTGCTGCGCGTGTTCCGGAACCTGATCCGCGAAGGGGTGAGCGCGCGCGACGTGGTCACCGTGCTCGAGGCCCTCGCCGACTACGCCCCGCGGACCCGCGACCCCGACGTGTTGACCGAGTTCGTGCGCCAGCGGCTCGCCCGCGCGATCACCCGCAAGCACGCCACCGGCGACGGGGTGCTCCGGTTCATCGGGCTCGCCCCCGACGCGGAGGACGCGGTGCTGCGGTCGCTGCAGACCAGTGAGGGGGGAGCTCCGTCGCTGTCCCTCGACCCCGACACCGCGCGCCGCCTGGTCACCCGGGTGCGCGACGAGGCCGAGTCCCACCAGGCCGGCGGCCCGGTGATCCTGCTCGCTCCGCCGCTGGCCCGCTCGGCGCTGCGCCGGTTGCTCGAGCGGACCGTCCCGCGGTTGCCGGTGTTGTCGTCGGCCGAGCTCCTGCCCACGGTGAAGCTCGAGCGGGTGGCGTCGGTGGACCTGAAGCTCCCGGCGCGCGCGGCCGCTCGCTGACTGCGTCACCTGCGGAGACGCAGGTGAGACGCGTCGAATCTCCGCTCACAACCGGCCTCCGCGCCGGTTGTCGTGTCTGTGGATCGGCCCGGAACGCGCGGTGACGGGCCGCCCCTCAAGTGAAACCGCCCCTCACCGAAGGGGCCGTCGGAGGCAGGGTGCAACACGTACGGTACCGTACCGACGATGTGCGCCGGGTCGAAGGAATGACCCGGGACGAGGTCTGCCGACGGTTCCAGCCGAAGGTGCTGCTGTTGGCGCGTCGGCTGCACGATCGGTTGTCGAGCGAGCTGCGCGTTCCGATGGACGACCTCGCCGCCGTCGGCGCGATCGGCTTGCTCGAAGCGTTCGATCGGTTCGATCCCGTGCGCGGGATCCAATTCACCACGTTCGCGGAGTACCGGATCCGCGGCGCGATGTACGACGCCCTGCGCGAGAACGACTCGTTCTCCCGGCGGCGGCGGCAGCTCGCGAAGAAGATCACCGCAGCGGCCGACCAGATCCGGCGCGCCGAGGGGCGGAACCCCACGGCCGACGAGATCGCGTCGCTGCTCGGCATCGGCGTCGACGAGTACCACGAGGCGATGGACCGCACCAAGCCGGTGGTCCACGTGTCGATCGACGCCGGACCCGACTCGCAGGACGGCGAGGTCCGCCCGATGTCGGACAAGATCGCCGACCCGACCCGCGGGGTCGAGGGCGACATGGTCGCCGCCGAGGCGAAAGCGGCGCTGAAGGCCGCGATCGCCGAGCTGCCGGACCGCCAACGGCAGTGCGTGACCATGTACTACTCGGGCGAGCTCACGTTGGCAGAGATCGCCGCGGTGTTCGAGGTCACGGTGTCGCGAGTGTCGCAAATCCTGTCCGAGGCGCGCGAGCGGCTGCGCAAGAAGCTGTCGGACACCTTGGGACCCGATGATCTGGGGGTGGCGCGTGAGCCGTGACCTGTACTCGAGCTTGTCCGGCGCGGTCGGCGCGTGGAAGTCGATCGAGCTCGTGGCGAACAACCTCGCCAACGTGAACACCACCGGGTTCAAGGCGTCGCGGGTGCCGTTCGAGCTCGACGGCCCCGACCCTCACCCGCTCGGCCAGGTGTACGCCAAGGCCCGCGAGCCGTCGCGCGACGCCCGCGACGGCGCGCCGATCGCCGACGGCGTGCCCACCCACTTCGCGCTGCAGGGGCCGGGGTACTTCGTGGTCCGCAGCGGCGCAGAGACGGTGCTGACCCGCGACGGCCGGTTCGGCGTGTCGCCCGACCGCCAGCTGATCGACGCCACGGGCGGGGTGGTCCAGGGCCAGGGCGGGCCGATCGAGATCCCGGAGGGGGAGACGATCACCGTGCAGTCGGACGGCAAGGTGATCGGTTCGGTGAGCGGCGAGCTCGACCAGCTGTCGATCGTCGACGCAGAGGTCACCGCGCTCGGCTCGAACCGGTTCCGCGCCACCGGCCCGGTGGCTCAGGTCGCGGCCTCGGTGATCCAAGGGGCGCTCGAGGGGAGCAACGTGGACCCGCTCGGCGCGATGGTCGAGTTGGTCCAGGCCAGCCGGTACTTCGAGATGTTCCAGAAGGCGATGACGGCCTCGGACGAGCTCGACGCCCGGCTCAACCAGATCGGAGGTCGGTGATGCGAGCGCTGTACACGGCTGCGTCGGGGATGACCGCGCAGCAGCTGCGGTTGGACACGATCGCGAACAACATCGCGAACGTGGGGACGACCGGGTTCAAGAAGTCCCGCGACGCGTTCCAGGACCTGTTCTACCAGCAGCTGGCGAGCGGCGGCGGCCAAGGCGAGTTCTCGCCGCGGGTCGAGCTCGGCGGCGGGGTGAAGCTCGCGGCGATCGAGCGGGACCAGGCCCAGGGGGCGCTGGTCAACACCAACAACCCGCTGCACGTCGCGATCCAGGGCGACGCGTGGTTCGTGGTGCAGACCGAGAACGGCGACCCGATGTACACCCGCGACGGGGCGTTCACCAAGGACCCCGACGGGTACCTGGTCACCACCACCGGGATGCGGGTCGGCGGCGACATCCAGATCCCGCCCGAGGCCGATCAGGTCGCGGTGGACTACGACGGCACCGTGCACGCGATCGTCAGCGCCACCGGCCAGGACCTGATGCTCGGCAAGCTCGAGCTCGCGCGGTTCGTGAACCCGGCGGGGATGATGGGACACGGCGGCAACCTGTTCCTGCCCACGATGTCGTCGGGCGAGGCGATCCCGGTCGAGGCCGACACCCAGGTGCAGCTGCTCCAGGGGTACCTCGAGGGCAGCAACGTCGACGTGGCCGGTGAGCTCATCGACATGATCCAGGCCCAGCGGGTGTACGAGCTGAACTCGAAGGTCGTGCAGGCCGCCGACGAGACGCTGCAGGTCGCGGCGAACCTGCGGCGCTGACGTGGACCTGGCGCCGCCCGAACCGGCCCTGCTCGCGTCGTTGGCGGCGTACGCCACCGAGCGGTGTGCCGCCACCCGGGTCGAGGTCCGGTGGCTCGGGCTCGACCCCGCGCGGCTGCCCGCCGGAGGTCGGCCCTCCTGGGAGGGGGACCCGTGTCGCCCGCACCCGACGCTGTCGCTGTGGTGGAGCGTGGGCGGAGACGCCGACCGGTTCACCGTGCGCCCGGACCTGGTGGTGTGGGTGTCGGCGCCGGTGGCTTCCACCCCGGCGGACGCGGGTGACGAGGTGGTCCCGATCGCAGGGGTCGCGCCGCTCGACCGGCTCGCCGGCGGGGTGTGGACCGGGGGCCCGGCGGTCGCCATCCGGGCGTTGCGGGCAGGCGAGCCGCTCACCGGCACCAGCGTGCGCGCCCGGGCCGACGTGGCGTCCGGGGCCGCGCTGGTGGTGCGGGTGCGGTCGGGGGACCTGCAGATCCACGCCGACGGGCGCTCGATCGAAGACGGCCGCGTCGGGCAGCCGATCCGCGTGTACTTGCTCGCAACCGACGTCGTGGTGCGCGGGGTGCTCACCACCCCGACCACCGTCGACCTGTAGGAGTCCCCATGGTCGCCGTGTTGCTGCTGATCGCCGCCGCCGACGCGAAGAAGCGCGACGAGGCCCTCGAAGAGCCGCCGCCGCCGGAGAAGCCGGAGGTGGAGGAGACGGCCTCCGCGCCGCCGGTCGAGCCGGGCTCGCTGTGGAGCGAGGTCCAGGCGCGGCGGCTGATGGGGCTCGAGGCCGGCGCACGGCAGGTCGGGGACCTGGTCACCGTGCTGCTGCTCGAGCAGACCACCACCTCGCTCGACGCGACCACCGACCTGCAGCGCGACTCCAGCGCCAACGCGTCGATCGAAGCGCTGCTCGGGGCCGAGCAGACCATCACCGCCGCGCACCCCGACATGGGTGGCGCGATCAGCCTCGGAGGTGGCATCGGCACCGGGTTCGGCGGCGCGGGGGCCACCAGCCGCGGGTCGGCGATCAGCACGATGCTGACGTGCGAGGTGATCGCAGTGCTGCCCAACGGCAACCTGCGCCTGTGGGGATACAAGAAGGTCCGGGTGAACCGCGAGACGCAGTACGTCGTGATCACCGGGGTGGTGCGCCCGCGCGACATCCAGATGGACAACACCGTCGTGTCCGACCGCCTGTCGGAGGCCGAGTTCGAGATCACCGGGTCCGGGGTGGTGGCCGACAAGCAGGGTCCGGGCGTGCTGTCACGGATCCTCGACCACCTGTGGCCGTTCTGACGTCGGCGCTGCCGCACCGACCGTCACACTTGGTTCCGGGGACTTGCAACGATCGCGTCAGCGAGTCAATGTAGCGACGCAACCCCCCGCTTCCCACCC
>JBEBJC010000306.1:0-8782 GCA_040080105.1 Myxococcota bacterium | reverse complement strand
GGAGAGCGCTACCCCTCGCCCGGGCCGGGGCATCCGCGGTCGCCTTCGGCTCTCGCTGGACCCGATCGTTCTACGCCGCCGCACAACGCCAGTCCACCCCTCAACTTCCAGCCACGAGACGCTCGCTCACTGAATTCTCGCCTCTTGTGTCTCATTCTTGTTGACACGTACCGGCGTGAGCACGCCCGAGAGCCCGCACCCGGGGCGGGCGAGATCGCGGCCTGACTCACTGGGAGGGCCCGGTGACGAACCGCCACGACGTCGCCGGCGGCCCCGGCAGGCCCGTACCCACCGCTTCCCTCACCGCGGGTCGCGCGACCCGGAGTGAGACAAAACTCGCTCGATCTCCGCACGGGTCAAAGCCTCCTCGCCGTTGCGGACGGCTGCGATCTCTTCAGCGAGGAGGGTCAGCGCTTGCTCGGCCATCCCCCGCTCCACCTCCGACAAGGGCCGCCGGGCGGACAACTCCGCGGCCTCGCGCAGGCTCGTTGCGAGCTGCAGGGGATCACCCGTCGCGACGCGATGGTTGTGTTCGCGCACCCGCTGCGGTAGGGGCCAATGAGCGGCGGGCTCGAGCGCGGTCGACAAGTGATCGAGGATCACATCCACGGCGTGGGCCGGTACGACACGCCGAAACCCGAGATCGGCGAACTGGTCTGCATTGTACGCCCTCACGCCCGCACGAGCGAAGTGAATGGTGTAGGCCTGACCACCCTCTCCTTCCTCCGATGCGCTCACGGTCCCTACACCGACCCCGGGCAGGTACACCAAGTCACCAATCACCCAGTGCATCTTCACCTCAGTACTTCATATCGAAATCAGACCGGGCTGCACGGCGGGACCTGGTTGAGCCACTTCGGGTTGTAGTTGTCGCTGCTTGCGGTTCCGTTGTTCTGCTGCCTATTGTTGCTTTCTTTCCGTAGTAGTTGGCGCTGTGGGCGGGGCTGGCAACCTCATCCGTCGCCGGGGCGATATCGTCCCACGGCCGCCTCTGCCCGACCTGAGCGGCCAGGCGGTCGCGGGCGGCTGCCAGCTCCGGGCGAGCGGCCCGATCTCCCGACTTGCGCGAACCGAGGCTCGAGCGCCCCCAGCGCCCGGGCGAGGAAGAACTGGACCAGGCGCTCCCGTTGCCCGGAGTTCCAGTCGCTGTCGCCCCTGCGGCGCTTCCGAGGGGGGCCCGGTGCTGGATCAGCACGACCGGAGGTCGAGCGCGCCGATGGAGTCGCTGTCCACCAGAGCCCCGAGCCCACCCCCGGGCCACTGCAGAAGGTGGACGTCCCCTTCCACCTCGAGAGGAGGACCCTCAGACCACCGCGGCAGCGGTCGACCCCGTCCGACTCTCCGGTGTCGAGGCGGAGGTGTTCTGGCAGGGCATCACCTCGGCGCACGCCCGCGGAGGTTGGGTCGAGGGGACGCTGTCGGAACGGGTCGACGGCGGATACGCCGTCCACCTCGGCGGGTCGTTCGCCCGAGGCTATCGGTCGGAGAACGCCGGGGATGCGTGGCTCCGAACCTCCGAGCCCCTCGACGCGTGGTTGGGTTCGCGGGTCCAGTGTGAGGTCCGGTCGTACGATCCGGAGCGCGGTGGCGTCGTTCTGTCCCTCGACGTCGCGCGAGAGCGAGCCCGCCGCGCCACCCTCGGAGCGCTCGTTCCGGGCGCGGAGTTGGTCGGCGTGGTCACCGTCGTGGCCGAGTACGGCGCGTCGGTCGAGCTCGAGGGGTTCCCGGCGGAACTCCGGAACTTCGACGTGATGCTTCACGCCACCGACTTCGGCCCGGAGGGCCCGCCCCGGGCCGGCTCGCGGATGCTCGTCACGCCTACGCAGGCATGGACGACCACGCAGGGCGGGTCGCTGTTCTTCGTCCAGCGCGTCGAGTGATCGCCGACGAACGGCGTCGCGGCGCGGCCTGTCCCGGGGTACAGGGCGTCGATGATCGTCCCCACCTCCGACGGGTGGCGCCTCGGCGTGTCGGTACACCTCGCGAGCGGACCGCGTCGCGGCGTGGTGGTGGCGCTGCCCGCGATGATGGTCGACGCGCGCAGCCTCGATCGGCCGGCGGGGCACGGGCTCGCGTCCACCCTCGCTCGGTCGGGGTTCGAGGTGTGGCGAGCCGACTTCCGCGGCCACGGCGCGAGCCCGCCCCTCGCGCACGCCGGCGGCCGGTGGACGTACGACGATCTGGTGCGACGGGACGTCCCGGCGCTGGTCGACGCTGCCCGCGCCGCGGGCGGGCCGGTGATGGTGCTCGGGCACTCGCTGGGGGCGCACGTCTCCGCCGCAGCCGCCGCCGAAGGCGTGCCGATCGATGCGCTGGTGTTGCTGGCGGCGAACGTGTGGATGCCGTCGCTCGAACCCTCCACCCGGCGCCGGGCGCAGAAGGCGGCGATGATGGAGGCGTTCGGCGCGGTCGCTCAGCTCCGCGGGCGGTTCCCCAGCCGGCGGCTCGGGTGGGGCCCGGCGGACGAATCGCTCGGCTACGTGCGCGACCTGGTGCGGTTCTGGCGCGAGGACGCCTGGCGCGCCCGCGACGGGACGGACTGGAGCGCCGGGCTCGCGCGGTTCGGTGGGCGGGTGCTGGCGGTGGCCGGGGCCGGCGACGCGCTGCTCGCGCACCCGGAGTCGGCCCGCCGGTTCACCGACCCGTTCCCGTCGGGCGCTGTGGACTTCTGGGTCGCTGGGCGCCCCCGGCTCGGATGGGACCCCGACCACGCCGGATTGGCATGTGACGCGCGGTCGGCGCCGCTGTGGGGCGAGATCGCAGCCTGGCTCACCCAGGTCGGCTCGGAGGGGTGACGTTGCGGTCGAAGGCGGGGGTGCCTCGCTGGCACCGGTGGTCGGCGATGCGACCGGGGCGCGAGCGCTCGTCGGCGAGAGGAGCAAATCCCCGGGTCCGCGTGGATCCGCTCCAGCGCATCGCCGATCACCGCCAGTCGGGGGGCTGAAGGAGTGAGCCTGCCGCGGTCCGCATCGGAAACTCCGAGGCGGTAGTGACCGCCTCCGGCCTCAAGGAATCACGGTGAACGCGACAGAGCCTCTCCATGCCGCCACGGCGTGGCCCGAGTCGTCAAACGCCGTGCACCAAAGCGGCGCGTCGGGGTCGGTGACGTACACTGGCCGTACATCGACGCCGGCGGCTCGGTCGCCCGTGATCGCCGCCGCATATTCTGCCCTGGTGAGCTCCGCCGGGTGGGGGCGTGGCAGTTGGCGTCCACAGCTCACCGGGATGGCGGTGAGGCGGACAGGACCCCGCCCGCTGAGGACGCGTTCGAGGCCGTCGCCGTCCAACGGGCATGGCAGGCGGGAACTGCTGTAGGGAGTGATCCAGGTGGCCGAGGGGTCATCGGCGCGCTGGAGTACTTCGGGGTGCTGGGCTTCGTCAGAGCCGTGATGGGCTACCTTGAGGCCGTGATGCGGCGCCTTGAGGTGGGGATGCGTGGTGAGCACATGGTCCCACCCTGCCGCAACCGGCGCTGTTGTCCCGGTGCGGTAGCGAGGGAGGTCACCGCCGAGCAACAACCGCGTGTCACCGAAGCCCACCTCGAGCACCGCACTGAGCTCGTTCGCGTGTTTGCGGAACGATGTCCAGCCGCGGTCCAACACATCCGGTACGAACTGGGTATCAGGTGCTCGGACACGAATGGATGCGGCGCCCTGAATCAGCAGCGCGCCATCGTGCAGCGCGGTCGCATGCCGCCCGACCCGCGCCTCCCACGCCGCGATCGCCAGCATCGCCGCCTCGACAACGCGCTTGTTCAGCTCTACGTCGGTCGGCGCCCCCTCATCCCGCCACGCTCGGAACAGATCCAGAGCGCTCCGTCCCGGCGGCAACGGCCCTATGATTCCGACGTTCTCTGGCGCGGCTCGTTCAAGTGTGTCGACGAATCCGTCCGCATGGTCTGCATGTGGGTGCGTGAGCACCATCCACAGGACTGGGTCGTCGGCTCCCTGCCAGCGTTCGAGCACCTCGACGAGGGGGAGGTCGTCGCCCACCTCACCGGCCGTCCGGCAGCCATCAAGGAGAACCCAGCCTCGCTGCGGAAGCGCAATCGCGAGCGCCTCCCCTTTCCCGGGACCTGCGACAAAGACGTACAGCAGCCCCCGATCCAGCCGATCGAGGTCGTCGAGCGAATCCGTCATGTGCCGAGGTGTCCGCGTAGCCAGCGCATGGGATCGCCTTCGGGTGCCGAAGGCTCCCACGCATAATCACCGACGAACCGAAGGTGACGGTGAACGTTTCCTAGGGAGTCTTCGTACTCGCCGAGTTCGAAGTAGGGACTCGAGATGGAGTGCGCGTCCGCGTCGGCGAGATCTCGCCATGCCTGAAGCGTGAGGCTCTCGCGAAGAACGCGACGCAGGTCCGGTTCCGGCGCAGGTGTCGCGTAAACGAGGGTGACCTCCGTGTCCGACACCTCTTGGACCCTGCCCGCATACCACCTCTCGAGGCGCCTCCCCTCTCCGTCGATACTGGGGAGTACCTGGCACCTCTCTCGTTCGCCTGCTTTCATCCCTGGGGGGCGAACGGCCACACCGAGATCGCGCGCCTCCTCGGCATCGCGAACCTGGTGGTCGGCCTCCGCGACGCCCGGCTCCTCGAGGGCTCGAGGGGAAAGGACCTCCAGGGCGGCACGGGCGCGCTTCACTTCTCCCATTTGGAGCCAGCTCAGCGCCACCCAGCGGTGCACCTGGCGCGCCAGCCACGGATCACGCGACGTCCGATCGCCAGCGGGATCGAGGTTGTGGAGCGTCTCGTTCCACGCCTTCTCAGCATCGGCATATCGGGCCTGACCGATCAGAAAGGTGACGAGACGCCCACTGTACCAAGGGTTGTCCGGACGCAGATCCCTCGCGCGCCGGTAGCCCACCTCGGCCCGAGTCCGGTCGAGCGCCCCCATATCCAGGTTGTAGCCGAGATAGTGCCATGCGTAGTGATGCAGGGCGTCGATATCGATGCACCGGCCGTACAACGCGGCGGCGCCCGACCAGTCGCGGTGCACGCGGCTCAGTACCCGCGCGCGGTCTACCAGCTGGTCGGTCGTTACTACCGCCTGCTGCATCCAGCGTTCGGCGCCGCGCTCACCTGCGTGAGCGAGGTGGTGCACTTTGTCGAGCCAGGCGAGCGCACGTTCCCACGTGAGCTCGTTGGGCGACAGAGCCCCGTCACTCGCTTCGTGAAGGTCCGCCACGGCGAGGTGACGCACCTGTCGCCCTGCGACGGCTTCGCGGCGGGCGCCACGACCGAGCTCGCCCCGCACAGCCGTTCGGATCAGATCGCTGACCCGATACAACTCGTCGGCGTACCCGAAGCAATGGGTGAACAGAGGGAGGAACTCGGGTGCGCACCGGAGGAGGGCCGTCGCGTTCGTCAACGGCACCGGGTTTCGTAGCAGCACCATGCGGCGCAAGGGCTCTTCGAGCCCCCTGTCGATCGCCCGACGGGTGAGCATACGCGCGAGGTCCACGGTTCGCCCATTCAGGTACAGACGCTGCGCGGCGACGCGGGGACGCTCGCCCATCGCCACGAGCCCGACCGCCAATCGAAGGTCGATGGGCAGAGTCTCCAGGTGCGAGTCCCGCAAGGCTCCGTGGAGCGCGCGCGCATGCGCAGCGTAGTCGCCCCAAATGTCATCGAGGCGAAGGGCGTCGATGGTGATTGCTGCGGTTGGCAGGCGCTCCTGTCGTAGCGATGCTCGAGCCGCTGGTGGGAGCAGCGCGTCCACTCCATTGCTGATGAGCACGATGCTGAGCTTGTCGAAGACCATCCATGCCCGCAAGAAGTGCTCTGCCCGCTCGCGCAGGCCGAACTCGTCGACGCTGCTGGGCTGTGAAGTCGATGCCCAACTCTCTGGCAGCCGCAGCACAAGCCAGCGCCCGGAATCGACGAGCTGGTGGGCAACCTCACCGACGGCCGAGTCGAGTGACTGCATGGCATCTGCGCTCAGGCCAACAGCTCGGCGCGCCTGGACCAGGCCGTGGCCAACGGCGTCCCCATCCAGCAGGTCGGGCAGCAACAACGTGACGCAGCCGTACTCGTCCCGAAGAAGGCGCGTGAGCATCGTGCGGCCCGCCCCCGCTGGCTCGCCGGTGACCTGGACGCGCCGGGCGCCCCCTGCAAAGAGGCCCGAGAGCGCCTGGGCAGTCGCGCGCACACTACCGGTCGGAGCGATATCAGTCATGCTCGTCCACGGCCCCGGAGTCACGTCCAGGAAGTATCCGGGCGTGCGCTCCGCCGAGAGCGCCTCGTTCGCGCCGATGCCCACGGGGGGTGCCCTCGAGCCTCATCGTCACCGCCTCCGGACCGCAAAGATACCACCGCGCGCGAGGCGGGGCTCTGGCCGCCACCGCAGTCAGCCGGTGGTCCTTCGCCATCGGCCCGGGCGCTCGAGCTCGAAGGTGTTGTGCTCGACCAGCCCGAACAGGGCGCCCCGGCGGTCAGTAGCGCCTCCGCGATGTGCGCGGGAGCAGAGTCGGCAACTCGAACCCAGACCCGTGACCACGCCAGTCGACCACGATCGCCGTCCGAACCGTCTACTGCTCGGCCAGTGCCCACGCGAACACCGCCGTCGCCGCCACGTTCTTCGCCAACAATATCCGGTCGACCTTCTCGAACGTGTCCGCCTCGGTGTGGTGGATCGGCCAGTACCCGGTCGTGTCCTGGTCCAGCCCGAACGTGGTCACCCCGGCGAGCTCGCCGATGTCCGCCCCGCCGTGGCCCGCGCGCAGCCCCGACGCGCCGATCGGCACCAGCAGGTCCGCCACCGGCCGCAGCGCCTCGATCACCGGCGCCGCTGCGGCCTCGGTCGCGTCGGCGTCGGCGGAGACCCGCAGCCCGAGTGGCTGGCCGGCGCCGGTGTCCACCTCGAGCGCCGCGTGGTGTTTCTCCGCCGCGTGCGCCGCCGCGTACGCCCGGCCGCCCGCGAGGCCGTTCTCCTCGTTCGTGTACAGCACCACCCGGATCGTCCGCTTCGGGGGGACCGGCAGCGCCGCGATCAGCGCCGCCGCCTCCATCACCGTCACGCAGCCGGCGCCGTCGTCTTGTGCGCCCTGCCCCACGTCCCACGAGTCGAGGTGGCACGCGAGCACCACCACCTCGTCCGGCAGCGAGCGCCCGCGGACCTCGCCGATCGTGTTCGCCGACATCACCATCGGGCCGCGCTGGGCCCCGAGGGTGAGCAGGAGCCGGACCTCGGTGCCCCGCTCGATCGTGCGCCGGATCGACGTCGCCGCCTCGATCGTGACCGCCGCCGACGGAATGGTCGACAGCTCGCCGTCGGACCAGGTGCCGCCGGTGTGCGGCGTGTCGAGGGACGACGAGGTCACCGACCGTACCAGCGCCGCCACCGCCCCGAGCTTCGCCGCCTCCGCCGGCCCGCGGCCGCGGTACTCCACCGTCTCGCCGTAGGTGGTGAACGGGACATCGAACAGCACGATCTTCCCCGGGATTTCGGCGGCGCGGGCCGCGAGCTCCTCGAACGAGCCCACCACCACCACCGGGGCCTGGATCCCGCGGGGCGGCGTGCCCACGGTGCCGCCGAGCGCCAACACCGACAGCTCGCGCTCGATCGGGGTGAGCTGGGTCGCGCGTTGGTCGCCGCGGACCCACACCGGGACCTCGACCGGCTCGGCCCGCACGTTCATCAGCCCGTCCTCGCGCATCTCGGCTTGACCCCACGCGATCGCGCGGTCGAGCGCGGCGCTGCCGGACAGGCGGTGGCCGATCTCGTCCGACAGGTAGGCCAGCTCGTCGTACGCCTCGGTCGACACGAGCGCCCGGCCGATCAGCGTGGCCGCCACCTCGGGCAGCGGCGGAGGCTCCGGATGGCGGTACGCAGGCCTCGCCCAACCCACCGCGACCATTCCCACGAACCACATCGGCACCTCGGCACCCGCGATACCATGGCGCGCTCGGGGGGTCGATGGGCGAGGTCGCTGAGGTTCGCGCAGCGCTGGGCGGGCAGCTCGAGACGGAGGGCCACGGGATCCTCGACCTCGGGTGGCGCCGCGGCGGCACCTCGATCCAGTGGTTCACCGACACCGCGGACCTCCGGCTCGAGCGGCGGTTCGACCGCGGCCGCGCCGAGGTCGGGCTGCGGGTGGCGTCGTTCGCTGCGGGGATGTGGATCTCGCCGTGGAGCCACGGCGCGCCGGACCCCGACCGGGCCCAGCTGTCGGGCTACGCGGGCGCCGACGCGCGGCGCGAGTGGTGGGGCCCCCACGGCACGTGGGCCGCGGCGGACGGGTTCGCCCGGTACGTGTGGTTCGTGCCGCTGCCGGACACGGTGATCGAGGAGTCCCCGACGCCGTGGGCCCACGTGGGCGCGTCGATCGGACGCTGGTCGCCCGAGCAGTCGGTCCGGCTCGGGGTCGGGCTCGACGCGCGGCCGGAGCGCCTGTCCCCGAGCCTGACGTTCGAGGCGAAGCTGGCGCCGCAGTGGTGGGTGGCGCCGTTCGCCGAGGTCCGCGCGGGGTGGGCGGACGGGGCCGACGACCTGTTCGCGACCCGCCTCGGCGGGATGACGCCGTACCACGTGCCGCTCGCGGGCGCGGCGTGGGCCGAGTTCTGGGTCGAAGACTACGCCGCGACCCGCGCGGGGCTCCGGGTGAAGCTCGGGCCGATCGCGCCCGCGGCGGCGGTCGACGCGGCGGTGTGGACGTTCCCGGACCTGACCGCGCTGCCCGACCCGCCGGAGCGCCAGGGCGCGGTCGGCCTCGCGGGAGGCCTCGGCGCGGACCTGGACCCGGTGTGGGTCGGGCCCGCCGCCGCGTGGTTGATCGACGCAGAC
>JBEBJC010001415.1:0-1812 GCA_040080105.1 Myxococcota bacterium | reverse complement strand
TGCCGCTGGGGCTGTTATTGCAGACGGCGCGGCTTCCTATGGTGTGGCCGCATTGGTTTGCGCGGGCCGTCTGGGCGGTGCTGGCGGTCGAGCTGCTGGTGGTCGGCGCGGTGGTGGCCACCCTCGCGTGGACCACGCCGGCGGGGGACCCGGTCGAGCCGACCGCGTCGGTGGCGAGCGCCGCGCGGCCCGCACCCCGAGCCGCCGCACCGGTCGCCGGCGACCCGGGCGAGCTCCAGCTCATCACGATGGCGGCGGTGCAGGTGATGGTCGACGGGGCGCCGATCGGGTTCGACAGCCGCCAGGGCTACCTCGAGCAGCTCGCGCCGGGCACCCACCGGCTGCAGATCCTGAACCTGCTCGGGGCGACGATCACCGAGCGGGAGGTCGAGATCTTGTCGAACCAGCGGACCCAGCTGCGGTACGCCGACAAGGTCCTGTCGGACCAGGGCCGGATGCCGATGCGGGGCCGCCCGGTGGCTCCCGCCCCGGAGGCGGCAGCGGTGGTGGTGGAGACCCCGGCGGTGGTGGTGGAGGCGCCGGCGGTGGAGGTCCACGAGGTCGACCCGACCCTCGCCGGCACCGTCGACGCCTCCCTGTCGATCGGTCAGGGGCCGAACGCGGTGGAGATCCGGCTCCCGAAGCTCGGGATCGGCCGCCGCTGACGCCGGGCCGCTCGGGCCACCCGGAAATGGAGAGGCCCAGGACGATCCGGCGCACGGACCGCCCCATACGACTCCTGTGTGAGACGGGAGGTCGAGATGCGCAGTCGGTCCTGGGGTTCGGTGGTCGGGTTCGCGATGGTGGTGTCCCTGTCGGGGTGTGAGATGCTCGACGAGCTGTTGGACGAGGGGGCGTCGTCCTCCGCGACCGACAGCGCGAGTGACACGGGGGCGGTCGAGGACCCCGGCAACGGCGGCGGCAACGGCAACGGCGGCGGCGGCAACGGCGGCGGCGGTGAGCAGGACGAGGTCGAGCCCACCCCCGGGTGGACCGTCGACACCCACCCGTGCATCGGCAACCGCACCGACACGTTGTGGATGGACGACGCGGACACGTT
Source organism: Myxococcota bacterium (assembly GCA_040080105.1). GTDB lineage: Bacteria > Myxococcota_A > UBA796 > UBA796 > JACKER01. The sequence continues at coordinate 752 of JBEBJC010001415.1, read as the reverse complement.
CTGGGTCGGCTGTGGGACCACCACCAACGGCTACGGCCTGTACGTGACCTACGACGGCGGCGCCAGCTGGTCCGCGCCCGACACCGACCCCGGCTACTTCCTGTCGGGCATGCGGGTCGACTCGATCACCCGGTCGGCCGACGGCCTGCTGTACGTGGCCGGGATCGCCGGCGCGTACCAGGTGGTGTCGGTCGACACCTCGGTCGAACCGCACGTGGTCGAGGAGGTGTTCACCTCGTCGGGCGTGGTGTGGGACACCTGGCAGGTCGGCGACTTCGCCCGCAACAGCGAGGGCCTGTCGGTCGCGGAGTCGCTCAACGGCTACGGCCTCGCGTACCGGTACGACGACGCCGAGCCGTTCTCCGACGGCTACACCTGGAACCCCGGCTCGTACCAGATCCTCGACCTGGTGCTCCACGACGACGAGTTCTACGGGGTGGGCAGCACGATCTCGCAGCCCCCGATGGTGTTCCTGCCGCCCGAGGGCGGGCAGGACCCGGCGAACGGGTTCCAGCTCACCGCGGTGCAGCTGGTCGACGGGCTCGGCGCGTTCGCGGGCGAGCTGTACGGCATCGCGGTCGACCCGCAGGGGATCGCGGTCGTCGGGGTAGACCAGGGAGCGGACGCCGGCACGATCTTCGTGTCGGGCGCCGACCCGTACGACGCCGACGACTGGCGGTTCGTGGACGTTCGCACCATCGACGACTCCGAGCCCACCTGGATGCGCGGCGTGTGTCGGCGCGGCGCGACCA
>JBEBJC010000305.1:0-8783 GCA_040080105.1 Myxococcota bacterium | reverse complement strand
CCCGAACGCCATCTGCGCCGGGGTCGTACGCGTGCGCTTCGAAGTCGAGACCCAGCACACAGCGCGGCACGTGAAGCGACCGCACCACCAGGCCCGCAGCTTTCCCCAGAGCGAGCGAGCGCTGCAGCGTCGGCGCGGTCCTGCGCCGGCCCCAGCGCCACCACGTCCACCACGAGGCCAGCCGCGAGCAGCGCGGCGCCGGCGCCCAAGCTGACCGCGAACCCCGTCCGCCTCGCGGGTACCGCGAGGTGCAGCGGCACCTCCACGGTCTCCAGCCCGCGCACCACCACGTCCTGCTCCACCCGGGCGCGCCCGAGCGCGGCCTCGAGGTGGTGTGGGCCGGGGGCCACCGACAGGTCGGACCCACACGGGCGCGCCGTCCCGTCGACCTCGAGCGGAAGATCGGGCGGGGTACACGCGACCCGCAGCGTGCCCGGGCAGCCCTTGGCGAGCTCGTCCCGGTACACGGCGACGCGCGAGGCGACCGCTTGGGCGGTGGGCGACGGGACCGCGGGCGCAGTGAGCGCCAGGAGGTACTCCCGATCCGCCTCGGCGCACTGGTCGAGCCGCTGGTACACCCGTCCCCGGGCGAGGTGGATCAGGTTCAGCGGGCCGTACGACTCCGCCCGCCCCAGCAGCTCGAGCGCGACCTCGTGCTGCCCGCCTTCGTACGCCGCGTTCGCCGCCACGTACAGCTCGGCCTGCTCCGGCGGGACCGGAGCGATCGGGCTCTGGGCGAACGCGAGAGTCACCACCAACCACATGCCGCCGACCCTACCACGGGACCCTCACCGACCGGGGGACAGTCCGGCCGAGTGGATCCGCACCTCGGGCGGCATCGCCGCGAGGACCTCCGCCTCGTGCCGCGCGAGCTCGGCCAGCCGCAGCTCGACTCCCTCGGCGCCGAACCGATCCGCGGCCATTCCGGTGTAGGTCGTGTGGTGGCGCGCCTCGCTCGCGAGCAGCCCGCGGTACAGCGCGGCGAGCTCCGGATCGTCGAGCCCCTCCGCCAGCAACTTCATCCGCTCGCAGCTCCGGGCCTCGATCAGCGAGCACACGAGCAACGTGTCGAGCAGCCGGTGTGGCTCCTCTCGCCGGACCGCGCCGTACAGCCGCTCGGCGTACGGCGAGGGCGACAACGGGCCGAACGGGATGCCGCGCCGCTCGAGGATCTCGAGCACCAGCTCGAAGTGCGCGAGCTCCTCCCGGGCCAGCGCCGAAAGCGGCGCCATCAGCTCCGGGAAGATCTGATACCGGAAGATCAGGTTGATCGAGGTCGACGCCGCCTTCTTCTCGCAGTGGGCGTGGTCCACGAGCAGCGCGCCGAGGTCGGGCGAGACTCGGCTCACCCAGCCCGGAGCGGTGTCGGAGGCGAGGTGGAGCACGTCAGCGCTCGGCGTCGAGGTGCCAAGTGCCCACGTACAGCACCTCGCCGCGCGGCACGACGTGCAGCTTGCCGTCTCCCGTCTTCACCACGATCCAGTCCGGGTACACGTCGACCGCCATCGCTCCGCTCACCGTGTGGACCTGGAACGGGTCCTGCCACTTCACGAACCCGTCGTCGAACTTGAGCCGCAGCTGGGGCGAGGCCTGCGAGACCACCGTCGCCGACGACGCCTCGGGCGCGCACAGCGCCGTCGTCACCCACGCGAGTAGCACCACCACGGGACCTCCACTACAGGTTGCGCCGGTACTCACCGCCGACCGCGTACAACGCCCGGCTGATCTGCCCCAGCGTAGCGACCCGCACCGTGTTCATCAGCTCCGCGAACACGTTGCCTCCCGACACCGCCACCTGCTGCAGGCGCGCCAGCGCGGCCGGGGCCTCGTCGCGGTGGCGGTCCTGGAACTCCCGGACGCTGGCGATCTGTGCGTCCTTCTCGGCCGGGGTCGCCCGCCGCAGCTCGACCGGGGGGGGCTCCCAGTCGGCGGCGGTCGTGCGGGGGTCGAGCCAGGTGTTCACCCCGATGATCGGCAAGGTCCCGTCGTGCTTGAGCCGCTCGTAGTACAGCGACTCCTCCTGGATCTTCGTCCGCTGATACTGGAGCTCCATCGCCCCCAATACGCCTCCGCGATCCGACAGACGCTCGAACTCCTGCAGCACCGCCTCCTCGACCACGTCGGTGAGCCACTCGACGAAGTAGCTGCCCTGCAGCGGGTTCTCGGACCGGTTCATCCCGAACTCGCGGTTGAGGATCAGCTGGATCGCCATCGCGCGGCGCACCGACTCCTCGGTGGGGGTGGTGATGGCCTCGTCGTACGCGTTGGTGTGCAGGCTGTTGCAGTTGTCGGCCAGCGCGAGCAGCGCCTGCAGCGTGGTGCGGATGTCGTTGAACTGGATCTCGCGCGCGTGCAACGACCGGCCGGAGGTCTGGATGTGGTACTTCAGCATCTGGCTGCGGGAGCCGGCGCCGTACCGATCGCGCATCGCGATCGCCCAGATCCGCCGCGCGACCCGCCCGATCACCGTGTACTCGGGGTCGAGCCCGTTGCTGAAGAAGAACGACAGGTTCGCGGCGAACGCGTCCACGTCCATCCCGCGCGACCGGTAGTACTCGACCAGGGTGAAGCCGTTGGCCAGGGTGAACGCGAGCTGGCTCACCGGGTTCGCGCCGGCCTCGGCGATGTGGTACCCGCTGATCGACACCGAGTAGAAGTTCCGCACGCTCCGCTCGATGAAGTACGACTGGATGTCGCCCATCATCCGCAGCGCGAACTCGGTCGAGAAGATGCAGGTGTTCTGGGCCTGGTCCTCCTTGAGGATGTCGGCCTGCACGGTGCCGCGCACGTTCGACACCGCGAACGCGCGGAGCTCGTCGGCTTCGGGGCCGGTCGGCTCCCGCCCGTGCGCGGCGCGGAACCGGTCGAGCTGCTGATCGATCGCGGTGTTGAAGAACATCGCGAGCAGGATCGGGGCCGGGCCGTTGATCGTCATCGACACCGACGTGGTCGGCGCGCACAGGTCGAACCCACCGTACAGGATCTTCATGTCGTCGAGGTGCGGCACCGAAACGCCGCTCTCGCCGACCTTGCCGTAGATGTCGGGCCGCTCGTCCGGGTCCTCGCCGTACAGCGTGACCGAGTCGAACGCGGTCGACAGCCGGTGCGCGACCTCCCCCTCACACAGGAAGTGGAACCGGGTGTTGGTCTTCGCCGGGCCGCCCTCGCCGGCGAACATCCGCTTCGGGTCCTCCCCGGCGCGCTTGAGCGGGAACACCCCGGCGGTGTACGGGAACTCGCCCGGCACGCCCTCGCGGCCCATGAACCGGACCACTGCCCCGGGCTCGTCGGTGCGGGGCAGCGACACGCGCGGGATCTTCGTGTGCGCCAGGCTCTCGTGCACCATCACCTGGCGGACGTCCTGGCCGCGCACCTGGTACACGAACTCGTCGTGGCCGTACTGCGCGCGCTTCGCGGCCCACCCGTCGAGGTACGACCGCACCTCGGGGGAGACCGCGTCTTCGGCCGGCCGGAGCTTCTCGGTCAGCACGCCCTCGGCGGCGGTGCCGCGCACCTCGTCGAGGGTGGCGCGCAGCCGGTGCAGCCGGGCCGCCGCCGACGCCTGGGCCTCGACCTGCTGGTGGTGGCCGCGGACCGCGCCCGCGATCTCCGCCAGATACCGCTCACGGTCGGGCGGGACCAACGCCCGGCTCGACGGCGAGCGCCGCAGCCCGGTGCGGGGGAGCTGGCTGGTGAACCCGGAGGCGCGGCCCTTGTCGGCGAGACGGTCGAGCAGCCCGTGGTACAGCGCGGTCACCCCCGGATCGGCGAACCGGGAGGCGACCGTGCCGTACACCGGCAGCGCGTCGTCGGGGCCGTCGAACGTGTTCCGGTTCCGGCGGACCTGCTTGCGCACGTCGCGCAGCGCGTCCTCCGCCCCCCGCTTCTCGAACTTGTTGATCGCGATCAGGTCGGCGAAGTCGAGCATGTCGATCTTCTCGAGCTGGCTCGGCGCGCCGAACTCGGGGGTCATCACGTACACCGAGGCGTCGACGACCCGCACGATGTCGGCGTCACCCTGCCCGATGCCGGAGGTCTCGAGCACGACCAGCGAGTACCCGGCGCCCTTGCACAGGGCGATCGCCTCTCGGATCGCGGCCGACAGCTCGCCCTTGTACCCGCGGGTCGCGAGGGACCGCATGAACACCGGGTGGCCGCGCAACGCGTTCATCCGGATGCGGTCGCCGAGCAGCGCGCCGCCGCTGCGCTTCCGGGTCGGGTCCACCGACAGCACCGCGATCCGGCGCGTCGGGTCGTCGAGCAGGAACCTGCGGATCAGCTCGTCGGTGAGCGACGACTTCCCGGCGCCGCCGGTGCCGGTGATCCCCACGACCGGCGTGGCGCGGTGCGACCACGACGTGACCCGCGCCCGGTCGTCGGGCGACAGGTACCGCCCGGGGGCCTCCACGTCGAGCTCGGCGCGGGTGATCCACCGCGCGAGGGCCGGCACCTGGCCCTGCTCGACCTGGTCGAGGGTGGCGGGAGCGCGCTCGGTCGGGTCGAAGTCGCACCGGCCGAGCAGGTCGTCGATCATCCCGGTCAGACCGAGCCGACGGCCATCCTCGGGCGAGTAGATCTTGTCGACGCTGCCCTCGCGCTCGAGCATCCGGATCTCGTCCGGGACGATCACCCCCCCGCCGCCGCCGAACACCCGGACGTGGGCGGCGCCGCGCTCGTTCAGCAGCTGGCGGACGTACCGGAAGTACTCCACGTGGCCGCCCTGGTACGAGCTGATCGCGATGGCCTGGGCGTCCTCCTGGACCGCAGCGTCGACCACGTCGAGCACGCTGCGGTTGTGACCGAGGTGGATCACCTCCGCGCCTCCCGCCTGCAGCAGCCGGCGCATCACGTTGATCGAGGCGTCGTGGCCGTCGAACAGCGAGGCGGCGGTCACGATCCGGATCTTGTTCGCGAGCGTTGAGACGCCGTTGTCTCGCGTACCAGCGCTCGAACCTGGAGATGTCTGGAGTTCGGCCATCGGGGCTCCGGGATGGGTGCACCTATCCCGCCCGGGCGGGTAGGATCAGGGCATGCGACGAGTGCTGACGCTGTTGGTGGTGGCGGCCGGGACCGCCGGGGCGACCTCCGCATGGTTGTACGACGGCGACCTCGGCGCGGCGGTGGCCCCGCTGCTGTCGTCGTCTCCTCCGGCCGAGTGGAACGCAGCCGCGTTGGCGGAGCGCGAAGGGATCGTCCCGGCGGCAGCGCCGATGCCGGCGATCGACCCCGCCCCGGACGAGCGGTGACCCGAGCCGCCGGTTAGTCGCCCCCGATGCGGTGGTTGTGGTGGTTCGGGGTGGCGGGCGGGTGCCGTGAGTCGATGTCGTCGACCGCGCCGGCGGACAAGGGCGCGGTGCCGGCGTGGGGCAAGCTGTTGGCCCAGGTGGTCGACGAGCGCGGGTTCGTCGACTACGACGCGCTCGAGGCGGACCGCGGCCCGCTCGACCGGTACGTCGCGTGGATGGGCAACGAGCGGGCCTGGCCGGGCAAGACGACCAAGGACTGGCACGCCCAGTACCTCAACACCTACAACGCGCTGGTGATGTACCAAGTGCTCGAGCGAGGGCGCCCGGCCTCGGTGCTCGACGTGCAGGGCATCGTCCCGAAAGGCGGGTACAAGTTCTTCCACGGCACCCAGTTCCCGGTGGGGGGCGAGTGGCTGACCCTCGCCGAGATCGAGAACGAGCGGGTCCGATGGAAGGAGATGGACTACCGCGACCACGCGGCGATGAACTGCGCCTCGAAGAGCTGTCCGCCGCTGCGCGCCGAGCTTTACGGTGGCGGCAAGATGGAGGCGCAGCTCGACGAACAGTTCCACCAGTGGATCAACGACGACGAGCGCGGCGTGAGGATCGTGGACGGCCAAGCCCAGTTCAGCCCGATCTTCGACTGGTTCGCCCGGGACTTCGAGTTCTTCACCGCAGGCATCAGCCCGTGTACGCTCGCGGCCTCGGTCACCGACGACCCTGCGAAGCAGCAGGCCCTGTACGACCTCGCGTCGCAGGGGTGCCCCCACGGGACGTTCGACTACGACTGGTCGCTCAACGACGCGAGCCCGTGAGCGGGGCGCGCGCGGCCGTACTGTTCGGGGGAGCGCTCGCGTTCGCCGCGATCGGCGTGTGGGCCACGCTCGATCCCGTGGGCGCGCTCGCCCAGGTGGGGGTGGTCCCGGTCGATGCGCGGGGGTGGGTCGAGCTCCGCGCGATGTACGGCGGGCTCGAGCTCGGCGCGGCGGTGTTCCTCGCGCTGTGTGCGGCTCGACCGGCGTGGCACGCCCCGGGGCTGGTCGCGAGCGCCTGCCTGATCGGCGGGCTGGGCGTCGCGCGGGTCGGGTGGCTCGCGGTCCACCGCCCGCCCGGGGCCCTGCTGTACGTGTTCGCTGCCTTCGAGCTCACCAACGGCGTGGCGTGCCTGGCGCTGCTACGCCCCGCTCAGGTGCGGACAGGGCCGCCAACGGGCCAGTCCACCGGGTTGTGAGGCGAGTAGCCCAGCACGTCGCGCGCCCGAGTCCCGTCGAGCACGAGGCCGAAGTGCATCTGGCTCCGGTTCATCCCGTAGGTGAACTCGCTGCCGGTGAGTCGGTGCCGCAGCCCGTACAGCGGCGCCACGAGCGGTCCGGGCATCGGGATCGACGGCGTGCCCCACTTCCTGCAGGCCTCCGACAAGGGCAACGTGTCGTAGCCGGGCACGTTGAACACCCCCTCCCCCGACCCGTGGGTGGCGGCCTCGAGCGCGGCCACGGTGTCGGCGACGGTCGCGATGTTCACCATCGGATCGAACCCGGCCGGCCGCAGCGCGAGCGGCGCGTCGAGGAAGTCGTACAGCTGCGAGCCCGTGCCCGGACCCAGGGCCTCGGCGCACCGCAGCACCACGATCTCGCAGTCGGCGAGGCCCATCCGGGCGCACGCGGTCAGGTCGGCCTCGACCCGGTCGCGCACGTACTGCGGGGCCGAAGGCGACAGGTTCAGCGGGTGGTCCTCGGTCACCAGCACCGGCAGGTCCATCCCGACCTTGTACACGACGGCGAAGCTGCGCACGACCACCCGGCGGATGTTCGGGTGCCGGTCCGACAGATCGAGGATCGACCGCAACGACTCGACGTTCGCCGCGTGGACCTTCTCCCCGCGGTCGCGCGCCGACCGGTGCTGCGACAGGTGGACCACCACCTCGACCTGGTGGTCCCGCGCCGGCCCGAACAGCAGCTCGCGCAGCTTGCGCGACTTCGTGAGGTCGGCGGACACGTAGGTGAGCCGATTGCCGTGGCTGAACGGCAACGCGCTGTCGGCCGGCTCCTTACCTACCGCCAGCACGTGCGCCACGCGGGTGTCGGCGACCAGGCTGCGCACCAGGCGCTCCCCGATCGGGGTGGTCGCCCCGGTCACCATCACCGAGTTCATGTGAACACGCCCTTCCGCAACGCCAGGCCCCGGGCGAGCAGCCCCTCGACCGCCGCCCGCACCCGATCGGCGGCCTTCTGGACCACCTCCGGATCGTCGGCCTGGTCGGGCGAGTACTCCTGGTCGAACCGCAGGGGCTCGCCGTAGTGGATGTGGTACCGGACCGGCAGCGGCAGCGGCGTGGCGGGGATCGGGATGTACGGCAACGCCCCGCCACCGGGGACCTTGATCCGCGCGAGCTGGGGCATCTGCTCCTCAGGCCCCACGATCCCGACCGGGACGACCGGCGCCGAGTGCCGGATCGCGAGCTCACAGTGGCCCTGCCGCCACTCCTGCAGCTGGTACCGGTCCTTGAACGGCTTGCCGATCCCCGGCACCCCTTCGGGGAAGATCATCAGCAGCTCGCCGCTCTCGAGCAGGGCGCGCGCGTTTCCCCGGCTCCCGCCGACCACCCCACACCGCGCGAACAGCGTGCTCACCACCGGCAAGGTGCTCACGAAGTAGTCGGCGACCGGGCGAGCGGCGCGCGGCGGGTCGGTGTGCCGCAGCACGTCGACCCACAACATCGCCCCATCGAGCGGCAGGGTCCCGCTGTGGTTCGCCGCGAGCACCGCCGGGCCCGAGCGCGGGACGTGTTCGGCGCCGTACGACAACACCCGGAAGTACCGGTCGTACAACAGCGCGCCGACCGACTCCCCCATCGCGACGAAGTCGGGGTGCATCCCGAACTGGTCGAAGCCGTGGCCCGCGTCGCCGAACATCAGGCGTTCGGCCCGGTCGCGGACCCGGGGGCCGCCCAGGACGGAGGAGATGGCGCGCGCGATGCGAGGTGGAAACGGCACGGGCCCTCGGTAACGCTCTCGACTCGATGCGCAAGAATTCCGCGTTCACCGCGCCTCGCGATACGCCGCCTCCGCGCCCGCCGCGTCGCCCGCTGCGCGCAGCGCGTCCCCGAGCACCACCGACAGCGCCGCACGCTCCGCCGACGCGGAAGCCGACATCCCCAGGCCCCACCGGGCCACCCGGGCGGCGTCTGCCGTCCGGCCGGCGGCCAGGTGATCCGAGGCCGCGAGCCACGCGAGGTACTGACCGGCGCGGGCCGGGGTGCCCGGAGCGAGCTCGCGCTCGAGCCGGGCCGCGGCCGACGCCCGGTCGCCCGCCGCCCGCGCGGCCGCCGCCTCGGTGATCGCGAGGTCGATCCGCGCCAGCACCGCGGCGTCCACGCCCTTGCGCCACCCGGTGCCCGGGCTCCGATCGACCCGATCCCTGAGCGCGTCCAGATCTTCGAAGGCGTCGCCGAGGTCGGCCGCCGGCGCCGCCGCCTCACGCGCAGCCGGTGGGTGCGGTGGGTCGGCGGCACGGGCGGGATCGGGCTGTTGCCTGTCT
>JBEBJC010000304.1:0-8793 GCA_040080105.1 Myxococcota bacterium | reverse complement strand
TGACGTCCGACGGCGCGACCCGGGTGGTGACCGGGCCGCTCGCCGACCTCGACGCCCGCCAGCTGCCGGTGGTCGGCGGCGACGTGGTCGACCTGAACCAGGACGGGCAGCTCGATCGGGTGTCGACCGACGCCGGTGGGTCCGACGTGTGGTGGGGGCCGAGCGCGGGGTGGAGCGGCGAGCCCGATCTGCACCTGCCGGCGTGGGACTGCCCGTACGTCCCCGAGCCGCCCCCGCTGGTGCCGTACCCCGACCTCACCGGCGACTCGGTGCCCGACGTGCTGCTCGGGACCTGGACCGCCCCCCAGTGTGTCGGGTGGCTGTTCTCGGTCCCGGCGGGCGGCACGTACGACCCCACGACCGATCCGACGGCGCTGCCGGTGTACGAGGGGGTGCAGGGCCTGCCCGACCAGACCGGCGACGGCTTCGCGGACGCGCTGATCTACCAGTTCCGCCCGGTGAGGTTCCTCGGCGGACCGCTCACGACCGGCTCGCTCGGGTTCGAGAGCCTCCGCGGCCCGACGCTGACCCTGCCGCAGAACCTGTTCGGGCCGCTGGTCCCGCTCGGGTTCGACGTGAACGCCGACGGCTACCAGGACTTCGTGTCGGCCCAGCTCCAGCTGCCGGACCCGCCGGTCACCTGGGTGCTGTACGGGGGCGGCCCGTCACTCGCCACGCTGGCGGGCGCGCCGGCCAACAACGTCCCGCTCGGGTCGCCGTTCCTCGAGGACGAGGTGCCATCGATGTTGGTCACGGTCGCCGGGATCACCACGGTGGTGCTGTTGCTCCCGTAGCGGCTACTGCGTGGCAATCGCCCCCTCACCCCAAGCCTCTCCCCCGATGCGGGGGAGATGGGGTTCGAAGGTCTACGAACCCTTCGGCGGGACCAGCTTGATGTGCAGCTCGTCGAGCTGCTTCTGGGTCACGTCGCTCGGCGCGCCCATCAGCAAGTCCTGCGCCTGGATGGTCATCGGGAACGCGATCACCTCGCGGATGTTCTTCTCCCGCGCGAGCAACATCACGATCCGGTCGATCCCGGGCGCGAGCCCGCCGTGTGGCGGCGGGCCGTACTGGAACGCCCGGAACAGCGCGCCGAACTTCCGCTCCACGTCGGCGCGGGTGTAGCCGGCGAGCTCGAACGCCTTCACCATCACGTCGGGCCGGTGGTTCCGGATCGCCCCGGACGACAGCTCGACCCCGTTGCACACGATGTCGTACTGGTGCGCCAGGATCGTGAGCGGGTCCTGGTTCAGCAGCGCGTCCATCTGGCCCTGCGGCATCGAGAACGGGTTGTGCGAGAACACGACCTGGCCCGTCTCCTCGTCCCGGTCGAACATCGGGAAGTCGACGATCCAGCAGAACTTGTACACGCCGGGCTCGTGCAGGCCGAGCGCCTCGGCCAGGTGGTTGCGCAGCCGCCCGAGCGCGGTCTGGACCTTGCCCTCGGGGCCGGTGCACACGAGCACCGCCGCGCCGGGCGCGCTCGCCTCGGGCAACGCGGCCAGCGCGGCCAACATCGCCGGATCGACGACCTTCGCCAGGCTGCCCTTGGGCTCGGCCCCGAGGGTGATCCACGCGAGCCCGCCGCCGCCGTTCTGCTTCACCTGCTCGCCGAGCTCGTCGAAGAACCGGCGCGGGCGGTCGGCCACCCCCGGCACCACCAGCGCGCGCGCGACCCCGCCGGCCGCGAGCGCCGGCGCGACGAACGGCACCGCCCCGAGCGCCGCCCCCACGTCTTGGATCTCCATCCCGAACCGCAGGTCGGGCTTGTCGATCCCGAACCGCCGCATCGCCTCGGCGTACGGGATGCGCGGGAACGGCGTGGGCACCTGCCAGTCGGAGAACTTGCGGAACAGGTCGATCATCAGCTGCTCGATCGGGGCGAACACGTCTTCCTGTTCGACGAACGCCATCTCCACGTCGAGCTGGTAGAACTCGCCCGGCGACCGGTCGGCCCGGCCGTCCTCGTCGCGGAAACACGGCGCGATCTGGAAGTACCGGTCGAACCCGCTGGTCATCAGCAGCTGCTTGAACATCTGCGGCGCCTGCGGCAGCGCGTAGAACTTGCCCGGGTGCACCCGCGACGGGACCAGGTAGTCGCGCGCGCCCTCGGGCGACGACGCGGTCAGGATCGGGGTCTGGAACTCGACGAACCCCATCCCGGTCATCTTCTCGCGGATCGTGGAGATCACCTGCGCCCGCAGCAAGATCCGCTCGTGCATCGCCTTGCGGCGCAGGTCGAGGAACCGGTACTGCAGCCGGGCGGTCTCGGCGGCGGTGATGTCGTCCTGGATCGGGAACGGCAACACGTCCGACGAGCCCAACAGCTCGAACGACGTGGCCCGCACCTCGATCTCGCCGGTGGACATCGCCTTGTTCTCGGCGCCCTCCGGCCGCCGCTCGACCGTGCCGGTGATCCGCACGGTGCTCTCGAGCCGCGCCGCCTTCGCCTCGGCGTAGAACGGCACCGACGGGTCGACCGCGATCTGGGTCGAGCCGTAGTGGTCGCGCAGCACCAGGAACAGGATCCCGCCCTTGTCGCGCGCCATGTGGATCCACCCCGACAAGACCACGTCCTGCCCGGTGTGGCTCGCGTTCAGCTGCTGGCACGTGTGGGTGCGGTACCTGCCCATCGGCGTCGTTCCTCCGAGGGCGCGCATAACGCGAGCGCCCCTCGGGGTCAGTCCGTCCACTCCTCCACGAACAGATCGACCCGCCGGCTCTGCGCCAACCCGTCGGGGTCGGCGCCCTCGGCGAGCATCTCGCCGTAGCCCTCGGACCGCAGCCGGTTCGCCGACACGCCGTGCCGGACGAGGTAGTCGCGCACCGCGGCGGCGCGGGCCTTCGACAACACGAGGTTGTACGACTCCTCTCCGCGCTCGTCGGCGTGGCCCTCGATCCGCAGCCGCTCGATCTCGGGGTGGGTCTGGAGCACCGCCGAGATCTGGTCGAGCAGCGGGTAGCTGTCGGTGAGGATCCGCGCGCTCGCGGTCTCGAACCGGACCTCCTCCGACAGCTCGATCCGGTCGCCGGTGAGCTTCGCGACCGGGACCGCGCCGGGCGCCAGGGTGAGGTCGACCTGGACCTTGGTGCCGGACACGTCGTAGCTCTGCTGGAACCCGATCGGGCCCTTGCGCGCCGCATCTTCGAGCACGACCTCGTGCGCCGCGGTCACCCCGTGCCCACACTCGTCGGCGATGCCCTCGACCCGGGTGGTGGCGGTGGCGAGCGGCTGGTGCGCGGCGTCGACGAACACGAGCTCCACGTCCATCCCCGGGGGCGGGCCGTCGAGCGGGCAGTTCACGTCGGCCACCGCGTCCTGCACGTCGGCGGAGTGCTCGCTGGTGCTCGCGTGGCCCTCGGCCTCCGCGGCGTGCTCCCCCGGGGCGAACGAGAACCCGGCCATCGCGCGGAAGTCGGGCGACCCGATCCCGCTGCCGATCCCGGTGCCGCCGCCGAGGCGCAGCTGCGCGCCGCCGCCGAGCCCGAGGTACGTGCTCGCGAGCCACTCGGCCTCGGTCGCGTCCGACGCGAGCGGCGCGGTGAGCGCGGCCCGCCCGCCGACCTCGAGTGACAGGCCGCTGTGGGGGCCCACCGCCACGCTGGTGCCGAACCGGCCGACCACGAAGTCGTTGATCGCGAGGTCCTCGAGCTGCAGCGCCGGGCCGTCGACCGCGCCGACGTTCGCCGCGAACAACACCCGGCCGATCTCCTGGTCGGCGACCAGCTGGACCTCGGTCTCGACCTCCTCGGTCGCGAGCGACAGCCCGGTGGTGGCGGTGGGCAACATCACCCGCGCGGCCACCCCGACCCCGAACGGCGCGCGGCTCCGGTCGACCAGCACGAGCTTGCCGTCGAGCCCGAAGTCACCGAGCGCCGAGCCTCGGGACGACGCCCCGCGGCTGTACAAGTACACCGGCAGGATCGCCCCGAGCCGCAGCGGGCCGAGCTTGCCCTCGAGCAGCGCGTCCATCTGCATCACGTCGGTCACCACCCCGACCGACCGCCCGCTGTCGCTGGTCCACACCAGCGGGTCGTTCGCGTAGTGGAACAGCACCCCGGAGTGGAACGCCGGGTCGAGCCGGGTGCCGACCTCCTCGGTCCACACCAGGCGGTGGCTGCCCATCGCCGGGGAGAACAGCTGGGCGTTGAACGGAGGGGGCTCCCCCTCGCCGAAGGTCTCGGTCTCGGCGGCGCGGGCCAGCGCCGCGAGCCACAGCGTCGTCGTCATGGCTGCCTCCGCATGCGGATCAGGGTCAACAAGAGCCACCCGGCGCCGAGCGAGCCCGCGGGGACACCGCCCCCGGAGCAGCCGCAGCCGCCGCTGTAGTGCCCGCCCACCTCGGGCTCGGGCTCCTCCCCGGGGTCGACCGAGGTGTCGGTGGGTCCGGGGTCGGACCCACCGGGATCGATCGTGCCGCCGGTGTCGCCGGTCTCGGGCGGCTCGGCGCCGGTGTCGCCGGTGTCGCCGGTGTCGGGCGGCAGCGGCGCGTCGTCGGACGGGTCGAGCGGGTCGGTGCCGCGGAGCACCTCGGCCCCGTCCTCGACCGTGCCGTCGTCGGTGTCCACGTCGACCCCGCTGGTGCCGAGGCCGAGCTCCTCGCCGTCGAGCAGGCCGTCGCCGTCGGTGTCGGGCACGAGGGGGTCGGTCTCCCCTGCCCCGACGGTGCCGGTGGCGCCGAGCACGGCCGTCCACGCGCCGTCGGCGTCGACGTCCTCGTCCCCGTCGGACACCCCGTCGTGGTCGGTGTCGGGTTCGTTGGGGTCGGTGGTGTGCTCCGGGTCGGCGTCGGCGGTGAACCCGAGCGAGTCGGGCGACACGACCTCGACGCCCAGCTCGGTCCCGTCCAGCAGGCCGTCGTCGTCGCTGTCGGGGTCCACCGGGACGGTCTCCGCCATCAGCTCCCCGCCGTCGAGCAGACCGTCGTCGTCGGTGTCGGCGTCGAGCGGGTCGGTCTGGTACGTAGGCTCGAGCCCGTCCACGATGCCGTCGTGGTCGGTGTCGACCAGGGTGGCGTCGTCGCTCGGGTCGAGCGGGTCGGTGCCGGCCAGCACCTCGGTCCCGTCCGGGATCGTCCCGCCGTCGGTGTCGGCGAGCAGCGGGGCCGTGTGGTGCACCAGCACCTCGTCGCCGTCGCTCAGCAGGTCGTCGTCGGTGTCGGCGTCGTGTGGGTCGGTGAAGTACACGTCGCGCTCGGTCGGGTCGTCGAGCCCGTCGCCGTCGCTGTCCACGCCGTCGTCGGCCACGCCGTCGCAGTCCTGGTCGAGCAGGTCCGCCACCTCGGTCGCGCCCGGGTACACGTCCTCGTCGTCGTCGTCGCAGTCGGTGTCGTCGAGCACCGCCCCGGGCTCGACCCCACACGCCGCCACCGTCGCCACCGGGTCGCCGAACCCGTCGCCGTCACCGTCGACGTGCAGCGTCAGCGTCACGCCGTCGTCGATCTCGGCGTCGCAGTCCTGGTCGATGCCGTCACACACCTCGGGCGCGCCGGGGAACGTGGCGGCGACCGCGTCGTCGCAGTCGGTGGCGTCGAGCACCCGGTCGGGCGGGGCGGAGCAGAACGGGGCGCCGCTCGCGGGGTCGCCGAACGTGTCGCCGTCGCCGTCGAGGTAGTACGTGGTCGACACGCCGTCGTCCACCACCAGGTCACAGTCCTGGTCGACCCCGTCACACACCTCGGCCACGCCCGGGTTCCGCGCCGGGTCGGAGTCGGCGCAGTCGCCGGCCTTGAGCGCCTCGAACGCGTCGTTGCAGTCCATGTCGTCGGAGGTGAACGGGACGGGCACGCCCCAGCCGTCGTCGTCGATGTCGGTGAAGCACGCTTCCTTGCCGTCGCAGTTCTCGTCGTCGTGGTTGTTGATCAGCTCGGTCGCGCCCGGGTGGTCCTGCGCGGACGCGTCGTCGCAGTCGGTGGTGTCGTCGACCACGCCGGGGCCGGGGGTGCAGGCGAGCACGGTGGTGGTGGGGTGGCCGTAGCCGTCGCCGTCGCCGTCGACGTGGAACACGAGCTGCACGTCCTCGTCGATCGTGCCGTCGCAGTCGTCGTCGACCCCGTCACACGACTCCGGCGCGCCCGGGAACACGGTCGGGTCGTGGTCGTCGCAGTCGTCGCCGCCGCCCGCGATCTCGACGTGCCCGTCGCCGTCGGCGTCGGACAGGTTCACGCTCACGTCGTCGAACGCGCACGCGGTGCCGTCCACGTCGCCGTGGTCGTAGCAGTACAGGCCGATCATCCCGCTCGCGAACGTGCTGTCGGTGACCGTCACGAACAGCTCGTCGAGCTGGAGGTTGCCGTCCGCGTCCTCGTCGAACCACAGCGAGAACGTGGTGCCGTCGGCCACGAACCGCATCGTCTGCGGGGTCACGAGCGAGTAGGTGACCGACGCGCTGCCGAGCTCGGTCGCGACGCCGCCGCTGACCACGTACACGTGTGCGCCCGGCAGGTGGAGCCGCGGCGACCCGTCGCCGGTGTTCGGCGCCCCGTCGTTGGTCACGAACGCGACGTAGAAGTTCTGCGGGTCCTGGTACCGCAGGATCAACCCCATCGCGTCGTCGTCGTCGGAGGTGACCACCGCGTCGAGGCTCGAGTCGAACCAGGTGCGCGCGGTGTACACCAGGTGGTCGTCGGTGTGGCCGCCCGAGCCCCAGGTGCCCGAGCTGCCGTCGACCGAGGCGTACACCCCGCCGCCGAACTCGGCCGACCACGGATCGAGGGGATCGTTCGACACCCAGCCGGCGGTCCCGGAGAACGCGGCGACGGTGTACGCGTCGAAGTCCTCCTGGAAGTCCACCACGGTCTGCGCGGCGACCGGACGAGCGAGCAGCAACGACAACATTCCGACCTCGGCGAACGGAGACGTTCCCTTCGCTCCTCGGCCCGCCGGGGCGGGGTTCGAGTTACACCGAGGGCTCGCCCCGCTCCGCCGCGCGCGGCAGCCACACGGTGAAGGTCGCGCCGCCTTCCGGCCGGTTCACCGCCCGCACCGCGCCGCCGTGTTGGTCGACGAGCCGCTTCACGATCGACAGGCCGAGCCCGTGCCCCGGCTGGGCCCCCGGCGCTTGGTACCCGCGGTCGAAGATCCGCGGCAGCGCCTCGGGTGGCAGCCCGCTGCCGGTGTCGGTGACCTCGAGCCCGACCCGGTCGACCTCGTCGAGGGTGCGCACCGTGACCGACCCGCCCCGGGGCGTGTACTTGAGCGCGTTGCTCACGAGGTTCTGCAGCACGCGCTGCAGCTCCCCCGGCTGCGCCCGCACGATCCCGCGCGCGTCGGCCTCGACCACCAGCTCGATGCCCTGGCGGCGCGCGTGCGCCCGCAGCGGGCCGACCCAGGTGCGCACGCCGTCGGACAGCGGGAAGGTCGACGGGCCGTCGGTGCGCGCGCCGAGGGTGCGCTGGACCAGGCCGAGCGCGGTGTTGGTCGCGTCGACGATCATCTGTGCGTCGCCCTTCCCGATCGCCGGCCCGCCGGCGACCACGTCCGACGCGAGCAGCCCGATCCCCGACAGCGGGTTGCCCAGGTCGTGGGCGAGGTCGCGGATCATCTCGTTGTGGGACCGGATCTCGCTCGTCTGGCGCGCGTTGCGCAGCGCGATCGACGCATGCGCGGCGAGCGCCCGCACGAGCGCGGTGGACTCGCGCAGCGCCCCCACCGGCTGCTCGCGGCTGTCGAGGTACAGCGCGCCCAGCACGACCCCGTCGACCAGCAGCGGCACGCAGTACACCGCGCGCAGGTGCATCGCGACGACCGACTCGGCGGACCGGAGGTCGGCGCGCTCCTCGAGATCGGTCACCACGAGCTCGCGCCCGAGCGCCACCACCCGCTTCACGATCGACATCGACGGCGGCCGCTCGAGGTCGCCGCCCGCGCTCGCGGCGACCCGCGGCTCGCCGCCCTCGATCAACAACACCAGCGCGCGCTCGGCGTCGATCGCCTCCACCAGCGCCGACGCGAGCTCCTGCAGCATCACGTCGAGCTCGGTGTGCAGCGCGACCCGCACCGCGAGCCGGGTGAGCAGCTCGAGCCGGTCCCGGTCGTCGCGCCCGCGGGTGACCCGCAGCTGCACCCGCTCGGCCCACGCGGCGAGCGGCGGCCGACCGAACTCGGCCGCGTACCGTGCGACGTGCTCCGCCTCGGCGGCGGCCTCCCGCTCGCGGCCGAGCACGATCCACCCCTCGGCCAGCGCGAGCCGCACCACCGCGAGGTCGCCGGTGGCGCCGAGGGCGCGCAGCGAGTCGACCGCCAGGTCCGCGAGGCGGCGGAACTCGGCGAGCTTGCCCTCCTGCGCCCGGGCCCACGCGAGCAGCGCGCGGCACCGCGCCACCTCGACCGGCGCCCCGTTCGCGTCGGCAAGCCCGATCGCGACCTCGATCCGCGCGACCACGTCGGGGTCGCGGCGGGCCGACGCGAGCTCGGCCCGGCGGCGGGCGAGCTCGACCAGCTCCCCGGTGAGGCTCTCGGCGCGGGCGGCCTGCTCCGCGAGGTCGAACCAGTGCTCGGCCTGGGCGAACCGGCGCTGCCACAGCGCGCAGTCGCCGAGGTTGCCGAGCGCCACCGCCTCGAACGCCCGCACCCCGAGCTCGGACGCGGAGGTCACCGCGCGCTGACCGGCCTCCTCCGCCCGCGCCCACCGGCCGAGGTCCCGGTACCCCTGGCACAGGTTCACCCGCACCCGCACCGTCTCGAGCGCGGCCCCGAGCCGCTCGAACCCGAGCAGCGCCCGCTCCCACCCCGCCACCGCCCGGTCCACGTCGCCCGCGCCGTACCAGCACCGGGCGGCGGTGTTCTCGAGCC
>JBEBJC010001414.1:0-1816 GCA_040080105.1 Myxococcota bacterium | reverse complement strand
ACGCCACCGCCCGCGCCGTGGCCTACGCGGTGGCCGGCGGGATCACCGCGGTCGGGTTGCTGAGCGGCGGCACGAACGCAAGCCCGGTGGGCGCGGCCACCGCCGGCGCGGCGTTCCCGGTGCTGGTCGCGGTGGGAGAGGCGTCCGAGCGGGGACTGGTGTACCTGGTGCTGACCCAGGCCTCGACCCGGGTCCCGGGCGAGAAGTGGCCGGACGGCGTGGCGCAGATGTTGGCGTTGGTCGAGCCCGAGTGGCGCGCCGGGGTCACCGCGGTCGCGTTGTCCACCGGGGTGGCGGCGATCGGGGTGGTCGCGGCGCGGGGGGTGCGCGCGCAGGCCGCGGTGGCGGCGCTGGTGGGGATCGGGCTCGCCGCCGCGCTGGTGTGGTCGAGCGAGCTCGGGGCCGGCCGGGCGCTCGCGTTGGCGCTGCCGTAGGTCAGGGGCCGAGCACGGAGCCCGGCTCGAGGGGCTCCGCGGTGCACCCACACGCGGCGTCGGCCGACCAACACGCCGGGCCGTTCAGGATCAACACGGTGCCTTCGGGCGCCTTGACCCCGCTCGGGCACACGTAGCCGTCGCCCACGGTGGTCACCGCGATCCCGCCGATCTTCTCGCCCTCCCCGCGCACGATCGGATCGGGGAGCCCCGGCATGCGGATCAGCTCGAGGTCACACACCTCGATCGACGCCTGCTCCGCCCACGCCACGAACTCGAGCCACGCCGAGTCCTGCGCGCGGGCGCGGGCCATCAGCTTGTCGAGCGCGGCGCGCCGATCGGTGTCGATCACCGGGGTGACCGTGGGCGAAGTGGAGGTCCACTCGACCCGCTTCGCCTGCACCCGGCTCCGCTGCGCCGCGGCGTGCCACGCCTCGGCGAACAGGCGCAGCCGCACCACCAGGGGGCCCCGGAGCGGGTCGCGGCACAGCTCGTCGGTGGCGATGGTCACGAGGTAGGCGGACTGCAGTCGCGCGACCGCGCGCTCGATCGCCTCTGCGGTGTCGAGCCGCAGCAGCAGCTCGTCCTGCACGGCAGAAAGCTCGCGCGGACCCGGAGCGAGGTCGTCGATCGGGTCCGCGGACGCGGGGGACAGGCACTGGAGCAGCAGGAGAAACATGTGGCTCGCGGATGTATCCTGCCACGGGGAGGGAAGATGAGCGAGTCCGCGCCCGCGCCGAGCGAGCAGGGCAAGATGTGGGCGATCTTGTCGTACGGGAGCTTCTTCTTCGGGATCCCGCTGGGGATCGTCCCGATCGTGCAGCGCGACGACCCGTACGCCCTGCGTCACGCCAAGACGGCCACCGCGGTGTGGCTGATCTCGATGGGGCTGGGCGTGGTGCTGTTCATGGTGTACCTCGGCATCAGCTTCGCCACTTGCGGCATGGGGAGCCTGTTCGTGTTCCCGATGCTGGTGTTGCCGGTGCCGTGGGTGATGACGGTCGCGATCCATGGCCTGGTGATCACGATGAACGGCCAGTGGGACGAGCCGATGGGTGGGTTCGGGCTCGGCGAGGCGCTGTTCTCCTCGGTCACCCCGAAGGCGCCGCCCCTGCTCGACGCCGCGCCGCCCGCCGATGGGCTGCTGCGCCGCGCCGGCGGCGGGCGTCGATCGGTGGCCACGACCGATCCCGGCGTCATCCCCGAACTCGAGCGGCTGGTCGCGCCGGCGACGCTGGGTGATCCGATGCGGCCCCTGCTCTGGGTATCCAAGAGCATGGACAAGCTCGCCGCCGCGCTGACCGCGAAGGGGCACCCGATCAGCGGCGATACCGTGGCCCGTGAGCTGGTCAAACTCGGCTATTCGCGCCAGCACAATCGCA
>JBEBJC010001413.1:0-1816 GCA_040080105.1 Myxococcota bacterium | reverse complement strand
ACCCCGACCCGCCCGCGCACCACCACCCACTGACCGACCGCGAACACCTCGGCGGTGGTCAGCGTCAGGTCGTGGCTCGCGTCGGCCGCGCTGCCCGAGCCGTCCTGGAGGTGCACCCACCGCCGCCCGAGGATCGGGTCGGTGGCGCGCACCACCTGGCCAGCCACCACCACCTCGGCGCCGGCGAGGGTCGACCGACCCGCGACGAGGTCCGCCACCGAAGTCCGACCCGGAACCACTGGGGTCGGCGCGGGCACCGCCACGGGCGGAGCCTCGACCCCCATCACCCGCACCCCGGCCACGAACCAGATCGAGTCGAACGTCCGGTCGAGCGCGCGGCTGTGGAACCCCGCCATCTCGACCCCTTGGGTGGTCGCCACCGTCTGGCCGGCCTCGAGCGGGGTCAGCGGCCCCGCGATCCACACGTTGCCCTCCGATCCCTCCAACCAGGCGTAGGTGAACCCCCCGCCGTCGAAGGTCTCGACCACCCGTCCGATCCGCGCCGCCTCCGGGTCACCGGCCGCGTCGTCGATCGGCGGGAACGCGAGCGCCACCAAGAACCACCCCATGACCACCACCCGGCCGGCGCCCCTTCAACAACCGTGCCAAAGGTTGCCATTATGGCGTATGCACTCAGCGGGCCATTTCGATCCCTCTTTTTGTGTGGTTCGCGAAGAACTACACACGACAACGATCACAGCTGTTCTTTCGTATTGATGGCACGAATGTTGCCTAGCGCCAGGCCAACTGGAGGCGTGGATGTCCAACCATGCTATTGCTATTGGTGCAATGTCTACCGGCCTCGACCGGTTCGAGGTCGGGCGGGCGGTCGCCCCCGCAGGCGCGGTGGGCGTGGTGCTGCAGGCGGTGATGGACGCCGGGACGGCGCGGGCGCGACAGGTCGCGCTCACCTTGCTGGACCCGGCGTTGGTCGACCCCCACGAGGCCGTCCGCGGGTGGGCCGACGCGGCGTGTGCCACCCACCCCGCGTTGGTGGCCCCGATCGAGTTCGGGGTCGACGCCGGGGTCCCGTTCGTGGCCACCCCGTGGCTGGCCGGCCACACGCTGCGCGAAATCGCACAGGCCCACCAGCGGGCCGGGCGGTGTCCGCCGGCGCGGTTGTTGGCGTCGATCGGAGCAGAAGTCGCCGACGCGCTCGCGTCGCTGGACCAGTGTGTGGATCCACACGGGGCAGCGCGCCCGCTGGTGCACGGCCAGCTCGGGCCGAGCCGGGTGATGGTGCTCGACACCGGCCACGTCCGGGTGCTCGGGTTCCCGTCCCGTACGCCGCGCCCCGACCCCTCGGTGCGCGCGTTCTACCCGGACGGACCCGCCGACGGACCCGCCGACGCCGCCGCCGTCGCCCGGCTGTTGGTGTCGACCTGCGCCGGAGCCGACCCGGCGACCGGCCCCGAGGCTCTCCGCCGCGAAAGCCCTGAGCTGGCCCAGCTCCTCGAGCAGGGGCAGGACCGACAGACCGCGAGGTGGCTCGCCGCGCACCTGCGGAAGTGGCTGGCCGACCACGGGGGCCCGCTCGGACCGGCCGACTGGCGGGTGTTGCTGGAGGAGCTGCCGGTCGAGCGCGGGGTCACCGATCGAGCCGCCGCGCGCGAGATCGCCGCTCGCCTGCTCCGTCGGAGCCCGCCCGCCCTCGAGCCGCGCACCCCGACGCTCGGGCTGTGGGGGGCGATCGCCGCCGGGGTGGTGGTGAGCCTCGCGGTGCGGGCGGCGCGGCTGTCTGCGGGGGTCCCGGTCGCGCTCGCGGCGTCGACCGCCGCCGTCCCCATCGAAGCTCCGGCGCCCGCCCCGCCACCTC
>JBEBJC010000303.1:0-8794 GCA_040080105.1 Myxococcota bacterium | reverse complement strand
CGCACATTCCGTTGGAGTCGCCGTGAGTGCTCCCGGACTGCATCGACTCGTCGGTCGTGAGGTGTCATCCGTGGAATTCGTGAGGGACTACGTCCAGCTGCGGTTCGATGGGCCCACGTTCACGGCGTACACCAAGCCCGTCTTGCATGGCGAGTGGGGGCACAGCGTGCCTGCGTCCTCCGTGGTGGAACGTTCGTTTCAACCACGGAGGACTCCGAGGTACACGGAGGAGTCGCCGCCGCGATACTATCGGCCTCAGACGGACTAAATCCGGCGATTCGCGTCGAGTGGAATCGGGTGCAGGTCCGATCGGAGGCGGGTTGCTGAGGGTGATCCAGGCGAATCGGATCCCTCCTGAGCGACTCGCGAGCCAAGGAGCGCACGGGGCCGAGGCCGGCTAAGTACACCGCGGCCGAAATGGCGATCGCATGTCGGGCGCGGTGGCCCGCGGTGGCCCGCGGGGGCGTGCTCACGCTGGGGGTCGCCCCGGCGCGGACCTCTCTGCGCTCTCCCCGCGCCCTGCGCGATCCTGTTCGTCCAGACCGTTGACGAGGCGTTCGTAGCCCTCCAGCACGGGTGGTCCGAAGTTGACGAGCAGGCCGAGCCGCAGCCCCGGGGCACGGTGGACCGCGATCGCCACATCCAGTACGACAGCGGACACCTCGTTCTCGTGAATGTCCCCTCCCGTCCTGTAGGGATACACGCTCTCGTCGATCGGCGGCGGAAAATCCAGGGCGGCACATGAAGTTTCGCGCCGAGAGCGCCGAGAGCGCAGAGATGCGGCACGGGGCCCAGCTGTCAGGCCACTAGGACACGGATCCAGGCAGGATGCACCGAAGCATCTCGGCGATTCGGGGGGTTGAGGAGCTCGATACTTGTCCATGCTGCGATCGACGTTCTACCAGGTGTCGTTGCTCCAGGTCGAGCCGGACACGATCGGGCTGGACGCAGGGTCGTTCGAGCGCGGGCTCCGCGACGTGCTGCTCGAGCTGGTGTCGCTGGACGACTTCCAGAGCTTCCACCCGTCGACGGCGCGCCCACATGCTGCCCGCTCGTGCTCACCGGCATGCTGCTGCTGCAGTACCGATACAACATCCCGGACGAGCGGCTCATCGAGCGATGCTGGCGGGATCTGGGGTTCCGGTACGCGCTGGGGCTCGTCGGAACGACTCCGCCGCCGAGGGTCTCGTCCCTGCGCAGGTTCCAGGCGTGGGTTCGGCAGAACAACTGGCTCCATCGTCTCGTGCTGTCGCTCGCGAAGGAGGATGGGCTCATCGCCGACGCCGATCTCCAAGCGGTCGACTCCACGAACACCGAGTGCCGCGGCGCGGTGATCGACAGCTACAACCTCGTCGCGACGGGCATCGGACGGGTGGTCCGGCTCGTTGCGGGGTGCCTGGGTGAGCCGGCTGACGCGCTCGCCGCGGCCCTGGGCTCGACGAGCGTGACCGACGTGCGAATCATGGATCCGGCGGCGGCCCGTCAGTTGCAGGTCTGGTCGACCGGGGCGAACGTGGCGGGGCTACACAGCTCCGAGCTCAAGGTGAACAGGCACCCCGAGGCCCAGTTCGCGTTCGTGCCGCACCCCGGCGCCGCAGTCTCCCACCCGTTGGTGTAGAAGCAGGTCACCGACGGCGGGAAGATCACGATGTCCAGGTAGCAGTCGTACAGCGTGGTGCGGTCGTCGATCGTCTCTTCGACCGTGTCGCAGTCGTAGTCCCAGCTGCCATCGCCCCGGTCGGGGTAGAACGACACGGGCTGGCCGGGGAACACGTCCGGGTTCGCGTCGTAGCAGTCGCCGTTCACCGTGGCCGTGAACCCCGACGTGGTGTTCGGCCCACACTGGCACCGGGACGGGACGACCCCGAACCCGTCGGCGTCGCCGTCGGCGAAGTACGAGATGCACCCGGTGGACCCGTTCTCGTCGGTCTTGCCGTCGCAGTCGTCGTCGACCGTGTTGCAGGACTCGTCGGCCGACGGGTTCACCGCCGCGGCGGAGTCGTCGCAGTCGTCGCCGCCGACCACGGAAGCGTCGAACCCGTCGCCGTCCACGTCGACGAGGTCGCCGTTCGCGCAGTCGTCGTCGACCCCGTTGTACGGCACGTCGGGGGCCGTCGGGTGCACCGACGCGTCCACGTCGTCGCAGTCCGCGTCACAGGTCGACCACCCGTCACCGTCCACGTCGGCCGGCTCGACCGACGCGTCGCCGTCGTCGCAGTCGAGCTCGCAGGTCGACCACCCGTCGCCGTCGGCGTCGGCGGGGTTCAGCGCGCCGCTGCCGTCGTTGCAGTCGCCGGCGCAGGTCGAGTACTCGTCGCCGTCGGCGTCGTTCAGGTTCAGCGCCGGCAAGGTGTCGTTGCAGTCGCCATCACAGCTCGAGGCGCCGTCATTGTCCACGTCGTCGACGTTGAGGCCCGAGTTCAGGTCGTTGCAGTCGCCGGCGCAGCTCGAGGTGCCGTCGAGATCGGCGTCGGCGGGCGTGGCGACGGGATCCGAGTCGTCACAGTCGGCCGAGCACGAGTCGAACCCGTCGAGGTCGACGTCGTCGAGGTTCAGCGAGGCGTCGGAGTCGTCGCAGTCGCCCGCGCACGACGAGGCGCCGTCGCCGTCGGCGTCGGTCGGGCTCACCGACGCGTCGGCGTCGTTGCAGTCGCCGTCACAGCTGGTCCAACCATCGGCGTCGATGTCGAGCACGTTCAGCCCCGGCGCGCCGTCGTCGCAGTCCCCGTCACACGAGGACGCACCGTCGAGGTCGGCGTCGAGCACGTTGAGCAGCGCGTTGCTGTCGTTGCAGTCGCCCGCACACGACGACGCTCCGTCGGCGTCGCCGTCGTCGGGGTTCAGGATCGGGGACAGGTCGTTGCAGTCACCGGCGCAGCTCGAGAACCCGTCACCGTCCGCGTCGAGCCCGTTCAACCCAGGGTCGAGGTCGTCGCAGTCCCCGTCACACGGGCTCGCCCCGTCGAGGTCGTCGTCGCGATCGTGCAGCGCGGCGTCGGTGTCGTCACAGTCGCCCGGGGCGAGCGTCGCGCAGTCGCCGTTGATGCTGCCGGTGCAGCTCGCTGCGGTGCAGAAGCAGTCGCCGTCGTTGTCGTACTCCGACAGGCCGTCGTCGATCTCGCCGTCGCAGTCGTTGTCGAGGTCGTCGCCCTGCTCGGCGGCGCCGGGGAACACCGTGCCGTGTGTGTCGTCGCAGTCGTCGACCGGGAGCAGGCCGGGGTACGCGGTGCACGCCTCGTCGACGTGCTCGTCGAAGTCGAGGTCCTTGTCGTCGATCACGTCGTTGCAGTCGTTGTCGACCCCGTCGCACACCTCGTCGAGGGTGGGGCTGCGGTTCGGGTCCTGGTCGTCACAGTCGCCGGCGAGGGTGGTGACACCGTCGTGGTCGAGGTCGTCGCTGTACGGATCCTTCACCACCACCACGAGCTGCGCCTCGGCGGCGTTGCCTTCGTCGTCGGTCACCACCAGCCGCAGCTCGAGCTCACCGACCGGCGCGTCGGTCCAGATCGCGGTGGTGCTGCCGCTGTCGTTCGGCGCGCCCGACGCGATCTCGGTCGACGGTCCGCCGCCCACGCTGTACGACCACGTCGCGGTGAGGGTCTCCGGGGGCTGGTTCGGGTCGCTGGCCGATCCCGCCAGGGTGATCTCCTCGCCGGGGTCGAACGTCGCGCCCGGCAGCGGCACCGCGATGTCGGCCGACGGGACCACGTCCTGCGGGCTTACCGAGATCCCGATCGACGCCAGGGCCTGCAGCCCGCCGGCGTCGATCACCGACAGGGTGATCGCGTGGTTCCCCGGCGGCAGCGACCGCGCGATGTGGGTGAACCCGGCGGCGTCGGGCGGGGCGTCGTCGAGGGTCGCGAGCGGCTCGGCCATCCGGTCGCTCGACCACACCAGCGACACGATGTCGTCCATCCCGTCAGCGTCGGCCACCACCCCGACCAGGTCGATCCGGTCGACCTCCGAGTAGGTGGAGCCGTCTGCGGGATCGCTGATCGACACCACCGGCGGGCGGTTCATCTTGTCCGAGATCTCGACCTCGTTCGGACATCCCGCGAGGGCGAGCGGGAGCAGGACGAGTGAGGGGTGGCGCATCTGTCTCCTCCGGGGGCAGCCGGCATGGACGACTGCGGGGGCGCAGCCATTCGGGAACGAACGGGGCCGCCGGACCCTCCATCGGAGGGCGGCGGTGCCCCTCATTGTAGCGGCCGTCAGCCTCCGCCGCTCGGGACCACGACCTGGCGAATGCTCCGGATCGCCCGGGGATCGCGCGCCAGAGCCGCCGCTCGCTCCACCAACTGGACGAGGCCGTCTCGCTGGAGCGGCCGATCGAGCACCGACAGGTCGTACGCGACGCCGTTCGGGAAGTCGCGGTGGGTCGAGCCCAGGTTGCTGCACTCCGCCTCGAAGATCGCGTCGTCTACGGCCTTCTTGGTGCCGCGGCTCACCGAGTGGACCACCGCGAGCACCGCGCGGCCTTGGACCTGCTCCCCGAGCGACAACGTGGCGCGCGGCTCGAACACGCAGTCTCGGAGCTCACCGTACCGGCTGAACCGCTCGATGGTGGTCGCGACGCGGCGGGCGATCCGCGGCTGCGCCTCCAGGGTCGACGCCCCGATGTGCGGGGTGCAGCTGATGTGGGGCTCGTCGGCGTACGGGTTCCGCCACGCGGTGTCGCCGGGCGCGGGCTCGTCCGGGTACACGTCGACCGCCGCCCGCCGCACCGCGCCCGACCGCACGGCGTCGACCAGCGCCTCAGAGCTGTGCAGGTTGCCGCGCGCGAGGTTCAGGAACACCCGCGGCGACGGCTCCGGGCGGTCCGCGGCGAGCTGGGACAACACCGGGTCGAGCAGCCCGGCGTTGTCGTGATCCCACGCATCGCGCGCGCTGGTGTGCACGGTCACCATGTCGGAGGTCCGGAACAGCTCGGTGAGCGACCCCGCGGGACGCCACCCCATCTCGAGCCCGACCTCCTGCGCGACCGGCCGGCTGTCGAAGAACTGCACGTCCATCCCGAACGCCTCGGCTGCCCGCGCCACCTGGCGACCGATGTTCCCGAGGCCGACGATCCCCAGCGTCTTCCCGAGCACCTCGAACCGGCCCGTCTCGGACTTCTCCCACCGGTTGTCGCGCATCGCGGCGTCGGTCTCGTACAGCCGGCGGCACAGCGCCACCAGGTGCCCGAGCGCGAGCTCGACCACCGACCGCCCGTTGGACACGGGATCGTTGAACACCAACACGCCGCGTTCGGCGCACGCGTCCTTGTCGACCGAGTCGGTCCCGATGCAGCACAGCTGCACCGCCTGCAGCTGCGGGCACTGCTCGATCACCGCGCGGGTCACCGGCACCCGGCTGCGCTTGAACAGCACCTGAGCGCCGGTCTCGTTCAACGCGGCGGCGAGGGCGCGATCGTCGGGCACCTTGTCGAGCCGCACCACCCGCATCCCAGCCCGCTCCAGGTACCCGTCGAGCGACACGTGGGGTGACTCCACCACCAGCGCGGTGTCGAACGGGTCGAGCCGGATCCCACAGGTCCGAGAAGCATCTGCCGAGCCGTGCTGCGTCACGAGGACCTCCATCGGGCGGTCCACGTAGCGCGGGGCCCCGCCCGTGTCAGCGGGCCGGGTCGTGCAGCCAGGTGGGCAGTCCGGGGGCGTCGAACCCGTCTCCGGCGCGATCCACCCAGATCGGGTTCGTCAGAGCGTACGGCGCGATCGCGAACTCTCGCGGGAACGGCACCGCCGGATCGATCAGCCCGGCCAGCGTCTCCACCCCGGCGAGCGCCTCGGTGACGACCGATTGCAGGTCGACGTACGGGATCTCGACCGGGGTGAACACCGGGGCGAGGTCCCCGTCGCCCATCACCGCCGCGACGTACCACGCGTCGCGGGTAGGGGTGAGCGCGATCGTCTCGGAGAACCGCATCACGTCGGTCGTGTCGGGCACGTCCCACTCGCGGATCAGCACGCCGTTCTCGTACAGCTCGACCCGGTCGACCGCGACCCACGCTGGCGCCTGCACGTCGAGCAGCAGCTCGACCTCGCCGTCGGACACGAGCTCGGACCCGATCGGCTGCCCGTCGATCCACATCCGCACGAACGGGCCGTAGCTCGCGACCACCCGGTGGGCCTTCACCGCGTCTGCCACCGCCTGATCGTCGAGGAACGCCGGGTCGTCTTCGTCGGTCAGGACGAAGTTCCGCGGACAGCCCGCCTCGGTCGACGTGAGGCCGTGGGTGTCCGAGTTCCCGAGCGCGGTGTACCGGAAGCCCAGGTTCAACAGCGTGAACCAGTCGTCGACCTGCCCGTCGAGATCCGGCGACAGCGGGTACACTTCGGTCTCGAGGTCGGCCTGCTCCGCGAGCGTGCGGCTCATGAAGTCGTACACGTCGGCGGTGCCGGCGACGAACCCGTCCATCTCGGGCTGGGTCGGCGTGCGCAGCAGCTCGAGCCGCTTGCCGTTGAGCAGCTCGAGCCCGTCGAACTCCCAGCTGATCGCGCCCGAGCCGAGCAGCGGGTTCACCGCCGACAGAAGCGGCGTGGTGACCTTCGGCAGGCCGGGGGTGCCGCCCACTCCGGGGGTGCCCCCGAACGGATCGAACCCGTACTGGTCGAAGTACCCGAGGATGCCGTCGCGCGGGTGCCCGACGAACACCATCGGGTCGTGGCCCGCGGCCTTGCCCATCGTCTCGAGTGACCCGATGATGTCGGCCGGCTGCTTGCCGGTCCAGTCGACCCCGTCTCGCCCGCCGCCCGCCTCGGTGAGGAAGTCCTGCCCGAGCGGGAACGCGAGGAAGTGGCCGACCTCGACCGTGGTGGTCTCGTTTCCGATCGCGGTCTGCACCCACTCCTCGAGCCCGAGCGCCTCCACCGTCGGGGCGTAGTCCACGAGGTAGTCGTGATCGGTCGACGCGAAGAACTCGACCCCCTCCGCCACCATCGTGCGGACCCGATCGGCCTGAGACACCGCCGAGTCGTGCGAGGCGACGCCGTGCACGTGAAGGTCCGCGCTCACCCAGCCCGCGGTGTCGACCGAGCGGACCACGACCAGGTCGAGCTCGGCCGACTGCGCGGCGCCGATCTCGAACGGCTCGGACCGGTCGATCTCGTACTCGAGGCCCCGCGAGGCGACCGCGACGAACTTGCCGGGGGGCAGCTCGACCTGCCCGCTCCCGTACATCGCGAACACCACCGCCTCGGGCGAGCCCGCGACGAACCCGTCGCCGCGGACCGGATCGATCGTCGGGTCGCCGCCGTCGGCGCGGAACAGGGTGACCTTCGCCGGCACCTTGCGGCCGGTCTCGTCGCGGACCTCGAACGACAACACGCCGAACCGGCCGGCGCCGAGCGCGACCGTGGCCTCCTCACCCTCGCGGATCTTCACCGTGACCCGCGGCGCGTCCGGGCGGCCGCGCTGGTGCGCCTGCAGCTCCCACGTGCCCACCGGCAGCGAGCCGCCGAACGAGCCGTCGGCCTGGTGGTCGTCGGGGCTCACGTCGGTCTCGAACTGCGAGAACGGAGCGTCGGCGCCGGGCTCGTACACGAACACCGAGATCCCCGACACCGGGTCCAGCGTCGGCTGCTCCAGCACCACCCCCGACACCGTGCCGTGGGGGAGGCCGCGCGCGTCGATGTACTGGTCGAGCACGCTCCCCACGTCGCCGTCGCCCACGAAGAAGTACCGCTCGTAGGTGTACGCCTGGCCGGGCGGGATCCGCGCGTCGGTGCCGTCGCCGTCGATCGCGCCCCCCACCGCGACCGTCTGCGACGCGGTGAACAACGGCACGAACAGGTCGCCGTCCTTGGGCGCGAGGCCGTAGCTGACCCCGTCGGCCACGCCGGCGAGGAACGCGTACTGGAACGGCTCGAGGAACGAGTTCTCGCCGGCCTGCATCGACGCGTACACCGCTCCGTCCTCGTCGAACCCGATCCCCGGGGCGAACACGTCGACCGAGCCGCCCTGGAGGTAGAAGTCTCCGAGCACGAGGCCGGTCTCGATCGCCCAGTCCACCAGCGGGAACGGGGCGTCGTGGTACGGGATCGGGTCGCCCTCGACCACGTCGCCGCCGCCCACCCCGGTGGTGACCGTGGTGCGGATCGTGATCCATGGCTCGTCGGCTCGGGCGACGTAGTCGGTCCACAGGTAGAAGTCGGGCGCGCGCAAGATGCCCCACAGCGCGTCGAGCAACGACAGGAACGGGTCGGCCGTGCCCTGCACCCGCACGATCGCCTCGCCGCTCGATCCGTCGGCCACCACCGCGACCTCGGTCGACTCGTCCTCCGGGTGGGCCACGTTCATGTTCACTGTCGGAAACAGCTCGGCCAACCGATCGTTTCCGTTTCCGCCGGAGAAGCGCGGGTCGGTGCGCACCAGGTCGGCGTCGACGATCGACCCGCCGTACAGCCCGGGGCCGAGCGAGTCGCGCGCCCCGAGGATCGCGACCTTCAGGTGGCTGTTCTCGAGCAGGAAGTCACCCGGGCGCGCGATCGCCTTCGGGCCGCCCACCGCCTGGTCGAGCGAGGCGATGCGCGACGCGCGAGCGAACCCCGGGGGCGGATCGCCGCACGACACGACCGTGGCACCGAAGACGAGCAGAGCTGCGACGCGTTGCATGGCGGCCATTGTATGCGGCGAGCGCGATCCGGCCACCGGTTCACGCGATCGCCACGAAAGGCACGGGCTCCCGAAACTTCGGCGCCACCAGTCGACGGACGCGCCACAGGAAGTATCTTGTGCCCCGCGAGGTGGAGATGACCGCGGTGCTGGCGTTGTCTGGATTGGCGTTCGCCCAGGA